>JANWYC010000153.1 GCA_025057245.1 Aquificaceae bacterium
TGACCACCACCTATAACCACCACATCAAAGTTGTCTACAAGCATATTATGAAAATATAGTCTAACTGGTGTTTTTAGTTTTGAGCATTACCAAAGGTAGGCTACGAACTTCGTTTTTAAAACGCTTTCTTGAAGTTTTTTATAGTATAAAACATAACTCCGTGCAAAAAACTCGGGAGAGTCCGCTTCGTCCAAAAAAATACTTTTTCAGGTTTGATACTCAGCAACTCCAGAATTTGGATATGACTTATCAGATATTAAACCCAGCAAGAAGAGTCTATAAAGCTCTCAAGAAGGACTTACAAAGGCTCAAACAACTCACAGTACCCTCATGCGCTTCTCTAAAAATCTCTTAGATTAACCCCCACATCTCACGCCACGCCAACTTTCATCCTTCTTGGCACATTTAACTTTTTTGCAATATGTTGTGTATTATACTATAATCTCTAACACATTACTCTCTCTGCGAAGAGCGGATAAATGTTTTATACTATTCTCTGTTAGGAGAGGTGGCCGAGAGGCCGAAGGCGGCTCCCTGCTAAGGAGTTGTAGGGTTAACAGCCCTACCGCGGGTTCGAATCCCGCCCTCTCCGTGTTAAAATGCTTGTTATGAAAAGAGCAATTCTGGTGCTTGAGGACGGGAGCTCTTTCCCCGGCTACTCCTTTGGTGCGGAGGGTGAGACCTCTGGAGAAGTGGTGTTCAACACCTCTATGACAGGTTATCAGGAAATCATTACAGACCCTTCCTACAAAGGTCAGATAGTGGTAATGACCTACACACAAATAGGCAACTACGGAGTGAACGAGGAGGACTTGGAATCTGGTAGTGTTCAGGTTAATGGTTTTGTAGTAAAGGAGCTCTCACCGGTCTACAGCAACTGGAGAGCAAAAAAGAGCTTGCACGACTACCTCTCTCAGAACGGAGTGGTGGGCATATGGGGTGTGGACACAAGGGCGGTGGTAAAAAAGATAAGGGAGAAGGGAGCTCTAAGAGGGATAATATCAACCGTGGAGACAAAATCAAGAAGGCTATTTGAGAAGGTAAAGTCTGTTCCAGATATATCTGAGTTAAACCTTGTGGAAGAGGTAGCCACCAGAGATGTTTACTACTGGAAGGAAGGAGACTGGGACTTAAGAAAAGGATACATGCAAAGGGAGAACCAAAAGCCTGTTATATTAGTCGTGGACTACGGAGTCAAAAGAAACATACTCAGGAGGCTTACTCAAGAGGGAGCAGGAGTGGTAGTGGTTCCGCCCTATGAAGTGGAAAAGAGGATAGAAGAGATTCAGCCTGACGCCATCTTTCTCTCCAACGGACCCGGCGACCCGCAAAGAGTTGTTGAAGGCATAAGGCTTGTTAGAAAGTATGTGGAGAAGATGCCCATCATGGGCATATGTCTGGGTCATCAAATCATAGGTCTTGCGCTTGGTGGGAGGACTTACAAGCTAAAGTTTGGACACCATGGGGGAAACCATCCAGTAAAAGACCTTAGAGACGGTCACATAGAGATAACCGCTCAGAACCATAACTTTGCGGTAGACCCAGACACGCTAAAAGAAGTGGAGATTACACACATAAACCTTCTTGACCATACTCTAGAGGGTTTCAGGCACAAACACCTGCCCGTATACTGTGTTCAATTTCATCCTGAAGCATCTCCGGGACCTCACGACTCTAAGGGAGTATTTAAAGAATTTGTAGAGCTTGCCCTAAAGTATGGAAAATCCTAAAGGTAGCAACGCAAAGATAGTCTTCATATCTCTTCTTATGCTTTTGGGTCTTTTTGTGTTGCTCTTCAGGTTTGCATACATACAGCTTGTGGGTAGGGAAGAATACGTAGAAAAGGTGGTGGAGAAGTTTCCCAAAGCTTCTGTGGTAAAACTCTCCACACCCAGAGGTTTTATAAAAGATAGGAGGGGAAACGACCTTGCCATAAGCGTGCCTACCGTCTCCGTTTACGCCTTTCCCCATCTGGTAAAGAACCGCGACGAGCTTATAAGAAGGCTCTCCGCACTTCCTGAGGTAAGGGAAGGGGAGCTAAGGGAGAAGCTAAACTCTGATAAAAAGTTTGTCTGGCTCGTAAAACACTTGGATAAGGTTTATCTGCCATACTTAAAGGCTGTGATAAAAGACACGGACAACGGAAGAGCGGTAGGACTGCACGAAGATTATAAGAGGTTCTATCCTCACGGTAATCTTATGGCAAACCTTTTGGGTTTTGTGGGTAGCGACGGTAGTGGTCTTGAAGGTATAGAGCACGTCTTTGACCAGGAGCTAAGGGGTAAGGAAATAAAGGGCGTTTTCTACCTTGGAAAGTTAGCCATAGGACCTTTGTCTGAGGACATGGTTACGAAAGACCTGGAACTTACCGTGGATTTGGGCGTTCAAACCATCCTTGAGGATATCAGGGACAAAATAGTAAAGCAATGGAGACCAGACAGAGTTGGCATACTGCTAATGGATGCCCAGAGCGGAGACATACTGGGAATGGCTAACTACCCAACCTACGACCCTAACCACTACTACAAACATGAACCACATCACAGGAGAAATTTTGTGGTTACTGACCTTTTTGAACCGGGCTCTGTGATGAAGCCTTTCTTTATAGGCTACGCTCTTCAAAAGGGCTACATAAGACCCGGCATGTGGATAGACACTGAGGGTGGAAGGACGGAGGTTTTTGGTAGAGAGGTAAAGGATGTAAAACCTTCGCATGGTCTAACCTTGGAACAAGTCCTAATAAAGTCCTCTAACGTGGGCACCATAAAGGTAGCCCGCTTTTTATCAAAGAAGGATGTGGAAGAGCTCATGGAAAGCATTCACATGACGGATAAGTTCCGCATCCTCCCCGGTGAGACAAAACCCAAACTTCCCAACTTCAACTACCCAGCTAACATACTCTACGCCAGTATAGGTCAGGGTATGGCTTCCAACCTTTTAAATCTGTGCGTTAGTTTTAACGCCTTGGCAACCAACAGGATAGTAAAGCCCAAAATACTCCTGCACGAGCAAACTCAGGTGTTAAAAAGGGACATATTTTCACCCAAGGTCTTTCAGTGGCTTCAAAAGAACCTTAGAAAGGTTGTGGAAGAGGGAACAGCAATAAAGGCAAACTCTGACTACTTTAGCATAGGCGGAAAGACGGGCACTTCTCAAAAGTTTGACTTTAGAACGGGTAAATACTCAAGAGAGGAACTGGTTACATACTTCGTTGGCTACTTTCCCACGGAGAACCCCAAATTCATCGCGGGTATTATGGTGGATAGACCAAGAGGCCCTGACCCTTACGGTGGAACGGTTGCAGCGCCATACTTTAAGGAGCTGGTAGAACGTGTTTCTTTCTACTACAGGTTAGAACCCGACAAGATGAGCAAGCAGGCTTCTGTCGTCCTCAGGTAGAAGCAAACCTTCAGATTCCCTGATTTTCACCACTCTTACGCCTGTTAACTCTTCCACTATGGAGGGGTTTGTTCTCTCGGA
>JANWYC010000154.1 GCA_025057245.1 Aquificaceae bacterium
GCTGACCTCTTTCTCATGCCCTCTCTCTTTGAGCCATGCGGTATATCTCCGATGATAGCCATGAGGTATGGCACTGTGCCCGTGGTGAGGGCTACCGGCGGTCTTAAGGATACTGTGGTAGATTATTTGGAAAACACCCTTGAGGGAAACGGCTTTTCCTTCTACGAGTATTCAAGCAGGGAGCTTATGCATGCCCTTTTGAAAGCAAGGGTATACTACGACATGAACGCTTGCAACGGCGGAAGGGAGTGGAGCGAGATAATAAAAAGATGCATGCGAAAAGACACATCTTGGGAAAAAAGCGCCAGAGAATACGAGAGGATATATTCTACCGCTCTTATGTTGAGAAGATATGGTTCTTAGTCTGGAAGAGCTTTTAGGTGTTCTTGAACCCATTAGGCACGAAAAGAGTATTGTTTTTACCAACGGCTGTTTTGACATTTTGCACGCAGGACACGCATACTACTTAAAAAAGGCTAAGGAGTTAGGAGACCTACTGGTGGTTGGTCTCAATTCAGATGAGTCTGTTAGAAGAATAAAGGGACAAAAAAGACCTATAATACCACAATCCGCAAGGGCTTACTTGCTGGACAGTTTAAAGCCAGTGGACTTTGTGGTAATATTTGAAGAGGATACACCAGAAGACCTTATAAAAGCAATCAGACCTCATGTGCTGGTAAAGGGTGCGGACTGGGAGATAGAAAACATAGTAGGCGCAGACTTTGTGCTATCTTACGGCGGTAGGGTGGAGAGAATAGAGTTTGAGTTTAACCTTTCCACTTCAAACATCATAGGAAGAATCCTTGAGCTTTACAACAATAGAGATAAATGAGACTGTATGGCTTCCTCCAATTTTTTAACAATACTGTTTGACAGCCTAAGTCTTTCCAACTTTATCGCACTTTCTTCTTTTAGTATGGACACCACTATGTTTCTTATGTCTTCTTTAAAAGCCTCTTCCTTGTATATGCCCATGCGCCTGAGAAACTCTAACTTAAACCGTAGTATAAAGGTAGGGATGTTTTTAGGTCTAAGGGTCAGATAGTTTACCGCAAGCTCAAAAAGTTCTGAGTCGTAGTGAAAAAACCACTTTTCCACAAAGTTAGCCACTGCGTTCATCCATTCGTAAGACGAATAGTCTTCCAGCGTCAGGTAAGAAAGCGGTTGGACGCGGATTATCTCCTTTAAAATAAGCATACTCCCCGATTGTTTGTAAACCGCATTAAGCACGTTAAAGGGTTCTACTTTACCAAGGTATCCTCTTTCTGGAAGAAGACCTTCTTCAAGGTATAGCTTGGATATGCCACAGACTCCGTAGGTTTTCAGAATAAGGTCTTCGTCCCCCGCTCTGAACCTTCTCAGTATTAGGAACGTTCCCTTTGCTGACATTGTGGTATATAGTATAGAACAGCTGTGCTAAATATAGCAGGTTGTTTTGTCTAATATTGATTATCCAACAAATCTCTAACCACTAACCTACAGAAGTTTTATCAATTTCTTCTGAATGCCTTGAAATCAAACTTCTTAAGACATTTTTGGACATAGTAGCGCTCTAGTACGCCTCCCCAGAAACCTCCCTCAGACTAACTACATGCGGAGAATGAGAATGTTTGAGAATTATCCGACAGACGCGCAACATGTAGTGCATACGGAAGAACTTCACCATAGCAAAGTTTTAAGTGCTTCTCATATTTTAAATACTTTTAGCTTACTAAGCACATCAAGAAAAACCTTGGCGAAGTACACGTTTGATACGAAAGATGCTATAGTGCCTATGGTTAAAGTGGTGGCAAAGCCTTTGACTGGTCCACTTCCAAACTGGAAAAGTATGAGCGCCGCCACCAGTAGAGTTATATGAGTATCCCACACCGCGTTTAAAGTTCTTCTGTATCCCAGCTCTATAGACTTTCTCTGGCTGTTGCCCAGTTTTAGCTCTTCCCTTACCCTTTCAAATATAAGCACGTTAGAGTCCACCGCTATGCCCATGTTAAGGATTATGCCCGCAATGCCCGGTAGGGTAAGAGTTCCACCAAGAAGCACCAAACCAGCCCACAGCATAAGTGCGTTCAAGAGTATGGAAAACGTAGCGGTTATGCCAGCGCTCTTGTATCTAAGAACAAGCACCAGCACGAGAAGTATAAAGCCTGCTACGCCCGCCTTCATCCCTTGCTCTATGGCATCCTTACCCAGAGAAGGTCCTACCACGGTCTCTTGCAAAAACTCCACGCGCGTAGGCAACGCACCGGCTCTGAGAACTATGGCAAGCTCCTTAGCCTCTTCTGAGGTAAAGTTTCCGCTTATCTGACCTCTATCGCTTATCCTACTTCTTATGACGGGTGCGGACAGAACTTTCTTATCCAGCACTATGGCAAGCCTCCTGCCTATGTTCCGCTCCGTCGCTTGAGAGAAGGCATCCGCCCCCTTTCCAGTTAGCTCAAAGCCCACCGCAGGCATACCAAACTCGTCGCTGGTGGTGTATGCGGTTTTAAGCTCCGCACCAGTTATAACGGGTAGTTTTTCCACAAGAAACCATTCAGCCCCGTTTCTGTCTGACAACAGCTCATATTCCTTGGTAAGCTTCTCTTGCAGGGCTTCCCTCGGACCGCTCTCTACCACCAGCTTAAGCTCCAAAAGTGCGGTCTTTCCCACTATGGATTTAGCCTTCTGAAGGTCTAAAACGCCCGGTAGCTCTACCAATACTCTGTCAGTTCCCATGCGCGTTATGACAGGTTGAACCACGCCCAGCTCGTCTATCCTCCTTCTCAAAACTTCTATAGTCTCCGTAAGCACGCCAGCCCTTAGCTGCTCTATTTCCTCATCCTTTAACTTCAAAAGTACTTTGCCCCCTTCCCTTCTCGCTACGGTAAACCGAGGAAAGTCCTTATCCAGCACCTCTAAAAGCTTACCGTAATCTTCCTCCTCAAGGAGCTCCACCTGTATGCCATCCCTGTGCGCTATTGTCTCTACTAACCTCACGCCCTTCTGTTTTAGCTTTGCTTCTATATCTTTAGCGTATCTTTCATACTCTTGCTCAAGGCTGTAGTTTATGTCTGGCTGTATGACCATGGATATACCACCTTTGAGGTCAAGCCCTAAGTTGATGGGTTTGGTGAGAACCGTGCCTATAGATAAACCAACCACAAGAAGTAAAAGCAAAAGGTTCCACTTTAAGTCTTTCATCCGCCCTTATTATCATACATCCACTCCCTCTTTTATAGCAACAGAAAAGCGAAAATGTTTTAAATTCCTCCAAAGCGGAGAAGAAGAGGAAATTCTTTGCTTGCTCAGGCTCCGAGAACAGAGTGTTTGTGGTCAAAAAGGCTAACGATGGGCTACTCTGTCCAATCCTATATAAAGAACCGTGAGACTCTTAAAAGCTGGAGGTGAGAGCTTATTAGACAATTGGATATTAGACACAGCATTTTGTGGTCCTCTTTCTGAGAATTTTAGAAAATTCCTTAAGCCTTCTGCGTGG
>JANWYC010000155.1 GCA_025057245.1 Aquificaceae bacterium
CCTTATTTGCTCTGCTGTTGAGAAGATAATCATATTATGTTATCTTATTACCCTAAATCCAAAAAGGAGGTAAGCATGAAAACTCTTGCCTTTGGTTTACCAAAGCTCGGAGAGAGAAGAGAGTTTAAGGTTCTTCTTGAAGACTTTTGGAAAGGGAAGATAGATGAGCGAGAGTTCTTGCTAGGCATGAACCACCTAAGAGACTGGATGGCAAATCAATACAGTCAGTGGGTGGACTTGTTCCCTTCTGGGGAGCTTTCTTACTACGACTTTACGCTTGACATGGCTATAACCTTGGGCGTAATTCCTAAAAGGTTCGGAGATTACGCAGGTATTCAAACCTACTTTCAGATGGCAAGAGGCTCTCAAGCGTTGGAGATGACAAAGTATTTCAACACCAACTATCACTACCTTGTGCCAGAGATAGAAAGCAAGGAGTTTAAGGTTTTCAAAAACATACCCCTTGAGGAGTACGAATACTATAAAGCAAGGGGATACAGAGCTCTTCCTAAGATAGTTGCACCCTACACATTCCTAAAACTCTCAAAAGTTCTCAAGAAGTCTGAACTTTCTGAACTGCCCCTCTACCAGCTTTCCAAGATAGAAACGCAGAAGGACATGGAAGACTATTTAAACGCCGTATTCCCAAGCTATGAGAAGCTACTTGAAAGCCTTAAGCATGCGGAGCTGGTGCTAATGGAAGACCCAGCCCTGTGTCTTGATATGGAGAGCTGGGAGTGGGACTTGGTGCAGGAAGTATACGGATGCCTTAGTAAGCATGTGGATATCTGGGTTCTTACCTATTACGACAGCGTTTCAGACTACAAAAGGTTTGTGGAATTACCGGTCAAAGGTCTTGGTTTTGACTTGGTCTCCAATACCGAGAACTTGGAAAACATTAGGAAGGAAGGTTTTCCCCAGGACAAAATTCTTATTGCAGGCTTGATAAACGGAAGGAACGTCTGGAAGGCAAACTTAAAGGAGAAACTAACAATATTGGAAGAGCTATCAAAAACCGGTCTGGAGCTGGTGGTCTCCAACTCATGCCCACTTTTCCATGTTCCAGTAAGCACCCAGTTTGAGGATGGCTTACCAGAAGGTCTTCCTGAAAGGCTTTCCTTTGCTAAGGAAAAACTTCAGGAGCTGAAAACCCTAAAACTGGCTTTTGAAGGCGATAAGACCGCCCTTGAGGAGGTGGAGTCTCAGCAAAAATTGGCACTGCAGCCTTTCGGTGTGAAGGAAGAGGTCAGAAGAAGGGTTGCCACTTTAAGGGAGGAAGACTTTAAAAGAGAAGTGCCTTACTCGGAGAGGATAAAACTTCAGCAGGAAATCTTGAACCTTCCCACATTGCCTACTACCACTATAGGCTCTTTCCCTCAGACTGAAGAGATAAGAAAGGCAAGAACCGCTTTTAACTCTGGCAAGATGTCCGCAGAGGATTACGAGGAGTTTATAAAAAGGCAGATAGAACACGTGGTAAAGGTTCAGGAGGAGATAGGTCTTGATGTGTTAGTGCATGGGGAGTTTGAAAGAACAGACATGGTAGAGTTCTTCGCTCAGAAGTTGGAAGGTGTTGCCACCACAAAACATGGTTGGGTGCTTTCTTACGGTTCAAGGGTTTACAGACCACCCATAATTTACGGAGACGTATACAGACCTGAGCCTATGACGGTAGCGGAGATAACCTACGCCCAGTCTCTCACTGACAAGCCCTTAAAAGGCATGCTTACGGGGCCCGTCACCATACTCAACTGGAGCTACTACAGGGAAGACATACCCAAGCACGAAATAGCTTACCAAATAGCCCTCGCCTTGCTTGAGGAGGTTAAAGACCTTGAGGAGGCAGGCATAAAGGTTATACAGATAGACGAACCCGCCTTCAGAGAAGGTGCGCCTCTCAAAAGAAGGGACTGGAGCTCTTACTTTAACTGGGCTATAAAGGCATTCAGACTATGCTCAAGGGCAAGACCTCAAACTCAGATACACACCCATATGTGCTACAGCGAGTTTAACGAAGTCTTGGAATACATATACCAGATGGACTTTGATGTCATATCCATAGAGGCTTCTCGTAGCAAGGGTGAGATAATATCCGCCTTTGAACACTTCTCTGGCTGGGATAAGCAGATAGGCATAGGAGTCTACGACATTCACTCCCCAGCCATACCCACAAAGGAGCAGATAAAGGAAGTGCTTGAAAGGTGTAGGAAGGTGCTTCCTTTGGAGCTCCTGTGGGTTAACCCAGACTGCGGCCTGAAAACAAGAAAGTGGGAGGAGGTTATTCCGTCCCTGAAAAACATGGTAGAAGCCGCCAAAAACCTTAGAGAAGAAGTAGTTCCCGCAAGTTAAAATCTTGAGCAAAAGCTAACGCCAAAGGGTGCGCTCCTGCGCACCCTTAAAAAACTTACCATGTCTCTATATAGCGTTTGGAATGCTTTTTTAAGCTTGGTATTAAACCGCTTTAGAAACTGAGCCTTGCTCCGTAAAAGCTTCTAAAGTGCTTCGTCCAAGAAATACCTTCTGATGCCTGATAGTCAACCACTTTAGAATTTTAGTTTGACTATGCAAGAATGAGAATGTTTTTAAATTCTTCCAAAGTAAGAAAGACGAGCTTTATAGCATACAAGACAAAAAAACTCATATTTCAAGAAGAAGCGAACACGAAATACTTATGCGCCGGGCGAGCGACAAGGATAGCAACAAGACTAAAGCGTCTAAAAATGCCAGTAGATGCCTTGCGTTAAGCCATCTTAGAGTTTGAGTTTAGTTTTAAGGGAATGTGTAGAACTCTTAAGGTTCAAAGGCAGGGGATTTATTAGACAATTAGATGATAGACACGGCGTAGAGCTCATCTCGTGATTTGACTTTAGACCTAATGTTTTGGATGAAGCAAAACCGCAAGCCTGTGAAGCTTTTTGTGGTGTTGCGTTTACTCTCTGGAACTTTCTGATGCTTTTGGAGTGAAGTTTTCTACGTTTTTCCATGTGCACTACAGAATTATCGTCGTGTGCCTGTCAGACAATTCTCAAACATTCTCTGTCCAAATCAAGTTCTGAGATGGTTGAATATTAAGCCTTATAAAGCATTTTTTGGACATGGTATCTTAAGTGCTTTGAAAATACACCCAGTTTTTAAAAATTTTGATTAGCTCTTCAGCTCTCCTTTGAAGCTCTTCTAAACTTCCTGTGTTGTCTACTACGAAATTGGCATGCTTTAGTTTTTCCTCTGGTGGTTTCTGCCTTTTCCATCTTCTTTCAAAGTCCTCAAGGGTGTATCCAGAGTTTAAAGCCCGCTCTTTGCATAATTCATACGTTGAGTAAACCAGCACGGTGGTGTGGTAGTTTCTGTATGTTCCCTTCTCGATGAGAAGACTTGCCTCAACTACCGCTATACTGTCTTCTGGCATGTTTTTAAACTCTTCTTCAAGTTTTTTGTAAAGAGCTCCATGGGTT
>JANWYC010000156.1 GCA_025057245.1 Aquificaceae bacterium
AAGGCGGTTTAAGGGTAGGTCAGGAAAAAAGACCCATAATCTTAGAAGACATAAACCCTTTGGAGAGAGAAAGGATAAAAGAGGTTTTTGACTGTGGAATAAGGGTTATAAATGCCATGCTTACTCTCGGAAAAGGTCAAAAGGTGGGCATATTCGCTGGCGCAGGCGTGGGTAAAAGCACTCTGCTGGGTATGATAGTAAGAAACAGTAGTGCGGATGCGGTGGTGCTTGCACTTATAGGCGAAAGGGGAAGGGAAGTAAAGGAGTTTATCGAGGATGTTTTGGGAGATGAAGGGCGAAGAAAGAGCATCATAGTAACCACCACTTCTGACCAAACGCCCATACTAAAGGTAAAGGGAGCTCTCAGTGCCATGGTGCACGCACGCTACTTAGCCAGTAAAGGTATGAATGTGCTTTTGGTGATGGATTCTATAACAAGGCTTGCTATGGCTCAAAGAGAAGTAGGTCTCTCCGCGGGAGAGCCCCCTACTATGAAAGGTTATACACCCTCTGTGTTCTACCTTCTTTCGAAGGTAGTGGAAAACTGTGGAAACTTTAAAAAGGGCAGTATAACTGGTATATTTAGCGTGTTGGTAGAGGGAGATGATATAACCCTTGACCCTGTGGCTGACTCTCTGGTAGGCGTTCTGGACGGACATATTATCCTTTCCAGAAAGAGGGCGAACGCAGGGCTTTTCCCAGCCATAGACCCTGTGAAAAGTCTTAGCAGGCTTATGCCTCAGGTGGTTAGCGATGAACACATGAAAATGTCTATGTATCTTAGAGAGCTCCTTAGCAACTATGAATCCATGGAGGACATGGTAAACCTTGGTCTGTACACACCCGGGAGCAATCCTATGGTAGATAAGGTCATAAAACACAGAGAGGAAATAAACCAATTTTTCAGACAAAGAGTGAACGATAGAATAGACTACCATCAGAGCTTTGAAAGCCTCAAAACTCTATACCAGAAAATAGTTTGAGTGCGATGATAGTATATGGGAAAAATCCAGTCATAGAAGCTCTTAGGTCTGGTAAAGAAGTGGAAAAAGTGCTTTTAGCCCATGACGCCCACCCTCCCTATCAGGTTTTGAAGCTATGCAAAGAAAGAAACGTAAAGATACAGAAAGTTCCAAGACAGAAGATAGAAAGCCTGGCTGGCACTAAAAAAACTCAGGGTATATTAGCTCTGCTTAGTCCTGTGGAGTATGTTCCGCCAGAGGTGCTTTTCAGAGAGACTATTAAGAAAAAATCTTTCTTTCTTACTCTAGACCACATCACTGACCCACAGAACGTGGGAAACCTTCTGAGAACTTGCGAGGTTCTTGGTGGAACTGGTGCTTTGATGCCTAAGGATAGGTCTTGTCCCATTAACGAGACTGTTGTGAAAGCCTCCGCCGGTGCCATATTCTACCTGATGCTCTCAAAAGTGGGAAGTCTTTCAAAAGCCTTAAAGAACTTCAAAGAATTAGGTGGCTGGGTGTTGGTAGTTGAAAGAGGTGGTAGGGATATAAGAAGCTTTAACTTCTCTGAGGCATGCACTTTGGTTTTAGGCTCAGAGGGTGAGGGCGTATCAAAAAGTGTGATGGAACTGGCGGATGTGGTAGTATCCATACCTATGAAAGGTCAGGTAAATTCTTTAAATGTTTCCTCTGCTGGTGCTATCGCCATGTGGAGCTTGGCTTCAAACAAAGCGGAAGAGCCTAACCACTTCGGAGTTTAAGTTTTGTTTTTATAAAGAAGCCTAAAATCTCTGTGAATCAACCACGGGGTATTTATTAGACGATAAGACATTAAGCGAAGCGGGAGAAGTTAGGTTTTCCACATTAGTTTATTTTTTTACTATAATTTTTGTCAGGAGGTAAAAATGTTTGATGGCTTTGAGGAACTAACAGACCAAAACTTTTACGAGAAGGCTATGGCAAGTGAAAAGCCTACGGTAGTTCTATTAACCACGCCTGATAACCCGAGAAACCAGAGCTTTTACGATACGCTGGTAAAATACCAAAAGCTATACGGAGACAAGATAGACTTCTACTGGTTGGATGTTAGCAAACACACTAGCGCTGAGGATTTGGGAGTCTTTGACTTTCCTACAGTGCTCTACTTTAGAGATACTATGGAATTAGAAAGGCATGATTATGTACCATCCGAGGAAGATGTGGAAAGAGCTATAAGGAGGCTACTTAGACTATGAAGCTTCTCTGGGCACCTTGGAGAAGTTCCTACGTGGAGAAGGTGGACGAGCAGGAGGGTTGTTTTCTTTGCGATGCGGTCTCACAGCCAGAGGAAAAGCTGAGAGAGTATTTAGTCTTATACAGAGGTAAGAAAGCCTTTGTAATATTTAACAAGTTTCCCTATAACCCGGGACACTTAATGGTCTCTCCCATAGCACACATCGGAGACTATGCGCTCCTTGACGATGAGACGGTAATGGAAATGCACAAACTTACCAAAGTTTGCCTTGGGTTGATGAAAGAAGTTATGAAGGCTCACGGTGTTAACATGGGATACAACTTGGGAAGGGCTGCGGGAGCTGGGCTTGAAAGCCACATACATCTGCACATCGTTCCGCGCTGGTTCGGCGATACTAACTTTATGCAAACCATTGGGGATGTGAAGGTTATATCTCAAGACCTATTTGAGCTTTACGACAGAATGAAACCAATTTTCATGAGGCTCTTAGATGCTTCTTGAAGTCTCCAACTTACACCTTTGGTATGGTGAAAAACACGTGCTTAAGGGTGTAAATCTACACTTGGAGAGGGGTGAGGTTTTGTGTTTAGTGGGAGAGTCTGGCTCGGGGAAAACTTCCATACTTTACTCTATTCTGGGTCTTTTACCAGAGAAAGCCAAACTCAAAGGTTCTATCAAATTTATGGGAAGGGAGCTCTTAGGACTTTCTGAGAAGGAATATAGAAACATAAGAGGAAGACATATATCCATAGTTTTTCAAGAACCATCCGTATACCTTGACCCTCTTTTCAAAGTTGGTTCGCAGATAGAGGAGGCTTACAAAGCCCACTATAAGGAAGGGAACGCAAGGGATGAGGCTATGAATGCACTAGTAAAGGCTGGTGTCCAAGACCCAGAAAGGATATACCATAGCTACCCCCACCATCTTTCTGGTGGTCTCAAACAGAGAGTGTGCATAGCCATAGCAACAGTTTGCAATCCGGAGCTGGTGTTGGCAGACGAACCAACCACCGCCCTTGATGTATCCATACAAAGCAAGATACTTAAACTTTTTAGAGACATGAAAAGGGAGGGTAGAAGCGTATTACTGGTAACCCACGACTTTGGCATCGTGGCAGAGGTTGCGGACAGAGTGATGGTGCTAAAGGATGGTCAAGTGGTGGAGGAAGGAGACACTCTCAGCGTGTTCGACCAACCCAAACACCCCTACACTCAGGAATTACTCAGAGCT
>JANWYC010000157.1 GCA_025057245.1 Aquificaceae bacterium
TCCGATCTCCTTCGCTCTGGTTATGGCAACGTAGAAAAGCCTTAGCTCTTCCTCTAATTCCTCCTGACTTTCTTGAGACTTTTCGTGAGGTAGAATGCCCTCCTCCAGTCTTGGTAAGAAAACCACGTCAAACTCAAGACCCTTGCTGGCATGTATGGTCATTATGCGCACCGCACCCTCTTCGTCCTCTCGCTCTATTAGAAAGTCTATTTCTCTAAAAACATCTTCAAGGCTGTAGCCTTCCTCGTGCTTCTGTCTTAGATATCTCAGGAGCTCTTTAACGCTCTCTTCCCTTTCTTCTCCCTCTTTGTAGTTTTCTCTTATGTAGTCCCAGAAGTCTATTTCATTCAGGAAGGACTCAAGAGCTTTGGAGTAGTTTTCCAAGTTTTTTCTCAAAGCCTGCATTCTTTGTAGGAACTTGTATAGCTCGTTAGCTTTAGCTTGAGGTAGTGTTTTAAGGGCGAGGATTGAGCCGTTCATGTAGTTTCCTTCTCCCAGTTCTGACAGAAGCTGTATAGTCTTATCCCCAAGTCCCGTAGTGGCTATGCTAATGGCTCTGGAGAAGTTTAGTCCATCCCTCGGGTTTAGAAGAACCTTTAGAAAGCTCAAACTGTCCTTTATCTCCGCCCTTTCAAAAAAGGGCACCGCACCCACCACTTTGTAAGGCACTTTTAGACTATATAGAGCTCTCTCTATAGGTTCTGTTATGTATCCCACCCTTACAAGCACTGCTATCTGAGATGGTTTGTATTGCTCTAAAAGACTTTTGACGCTTTGAGCAAGCCAGACCGCCTCCTCCTCTTCCTTTTCAAACCTTCTTACCACTGGCTTCTCCCCTCCTGTTTTTGTAGGTTTCAAAACTGGCACTAGCTCCTTCCATTGAGCTTGTGAGGCGTCAAGAACTGCGTTGGCAATGTGTATGATGTAAGGCTTTGAACGGTAGTTATACTCCAGCTTTATCACATCTGGGTTAAAGTCCTCCTTAAACCGTATCATGTTGTCAGGGCGTGCATATCGCCACTGGTATATACACTGGTTAGGGTCTCCCACCACGCATACATCCCTACGCGCTAAAAGCTTTACTATCTCATACTGCACCGTGTTCGTGTCCTGAAACTCGTCCACAAGAATAAAGCCAAAGTTCTCTTTCAAATATGGCTTTGACTGGAGCAGTTTATACATATAAAGCATTAGACCGCTAAAATCCATCAGGTTCATCTCTCTGAGCAGTGCCGTATATGCTTCAAAGGCTTCTTCAAGTTTAGGGTCTTGCTCTTGGCTAAGGTCTTCTATTCTCTTGGAAAGGTAAGACTTAAACTTCTCCGCGCTTAAGCCCATAGACTGGGATAGTTTTTTAATGAGTTGGTTTCTGTCCCCTTCTGAGATAATGGTAAAGTTTGGGTTAAGACCTATGTCTTTTCCTCTTTCCTTTAGAAACCTGAGAGCTACAGAGTGGAAGGTTCCAGACCAAGAGAGTTCAACTCCCGCCACCTTTTTAACTCTGTCCCTTATCTCCTTGCCCGCTTTGTTGGTAAAGGTTATGGCAAGTATCCTCTCAGGGTTTATAGAAAGCTCTTTTATGAGGAACTCCACCTTGTGAGCTAAGGTTTTCGTCTTTCCAGAGCCTGCTCCTGCCACTATGAGCAAGGGCTTTCCGTAATGTCTTACCGCCTTTTCCTGAGATGGGTTTAAGCCTTCTATCATCCATCTAAACTCTTTCTGAGAGAACTCGCCAGCGCAAGGTATTCTGTCAGAGCCTTTTCGTCCCCTTCAAAGATGAGCTTTCTTAACTGGCTTAAGGTATTCATGAACACATCCATGCTTTTTAACACTTCCTGAGAGTTCTGTAAGAATATGTCCCTCCACATAACAGGGTCAGAGCCTGCTATACGGGTAAAGTCCTTAAAGCCTGCACCCGGATACTTGAAAAGGTTTACCTCACCACTAAGCTCCTCTACGGTATGTATTAAGGCAAAGGCTACCGCATGAGGAAGATGGGAAACCACACCGAACACAAAGTCATGAAGGTAAGGGTCCATCTCCTCCACCATAGAGCCTATAGCCTCCCAGAGGTCTTTTACCAGTCTTTTGGCGTGCGCATCCGTTGAAGGCGTGGGAGTAATGATAAACCTTTTTCCCTTAAAGAGGTCCTTTCTGGCGTGTTCCACGCCTGCCTTTTCAGTGCCCGCTATGGGATGACCACCCACAAACCTGCTACCCAAGAGCTCTTCCATAGAGTAGACCAGAGTTCCCTTTACAGACCCAAGGTCGGAGACTATACAACTTTGACCTATAACCTCTCTAAGGTTTTTCCCTATGCTCTCAAAGGTTCTTACCGGCGTGGCTATTACCACCAGCTCAGGGTCAAAATCCCTCAAAGCTGTTGTGTCAGTAGAGCCCTCGTCTATTACTCTTAACTCCTTTGCCTTTCTTATAGCTTCAGGGTTTATGTCCACGCCGTAAAGGGTGCACCCCAGAACCTCTCTGCAAGCAAGGGCAAAAGAGCCACCCATAAAACCCACACCAATAACCGCAACCCTTTTAAACATCGCTGTATACTACCTTACCCTCAAAAATTGTGTATACAACCTTACCTTTTAAGGTTTTGTTCCACAGAGGCGTGTTCTTTGACTTTGAAAGGTTAGTCTCTTCACACAGCACCCACTCCTTTTCTGGGTCAAATACCACTATGTTTGCCTTAGCCCCTTCCCTTAGAGTTCCACACCCTTCAAGACCTAAAAGGCGCGCGGGTTTGCAAGACATAAGCTCCACCATCTTGGAAAGACTTATCTTTCCTTCTCTAACCAAGTTCAAAACCATGGGCAGAGCGGTCTGAAGTCCTATCATCCCGGGTGCGGAGCTCTCAATCAAACCCTTTTCCCTTACCGCATGGGGTGCATGGTCTGTGGCTATACAGTCTATAGTTCCATCCTGAAGGGCTTGGATAAGAGCTCTTCTGTCTTCCTCCTTTCTCAGTGGTGGATTTACCTTAGCGTTGGCGTAGGAGCTTAAAAGCTCTTCCTCCGTAAACAGCAAATGGTAAGGGTTAACTTCACAGCTCACACGCGCACCCTTCTCTTTGAAAAACTTTATAATGTCCACAGATAGCTTACTACTCAAGTGTTGAACGTGAACGTGTCCGCCAGTGTGGTAAGCAAGCACGCAGTCTCTGGCAACCAGCACATCCTCTGCGGACGCTGGTCTTGAGGAAATGCCAGTAAGAGAGCTAACATAACCTTCGTTTATATGCCCGTATGCCAACCTATCATCCTCACAGTGGTTCATAACGAAAGCTCCTATCTGTGCGGTAAGCTCTAAAGCTCTCTGCATCAGTTTTGAATCCATCAAAGGTGAGCCGTCATCAGTAAAGGCGGGACAGCCGGCGTTTTT
>JANWYC010000158.1 GCA_025057245.1 Aquificaceae bacterium
ATGAAGGTAGGTGAGTATTTTCTGGCGCCAGAGAGAGAAGAAAGGTGGAGCGCTGGCTTTAACTGGGTCAAGGAACTACGGAGAAACTACTACCTTTACGCAGAAGCCTTCCAGTGCAATGGCAAAACCTATGTCTATCTATATGGCAACGAGGAAGGCATACAAGTAGAGACCATTGTGGACATACAAAGATATAAGAGCGAGACTGAGCTTGTCCAAGCGGTAAAGGACTTACTCAAAGCTGTAGGGTTTCCTACCAAAGATGAAGTAGAGTGCGTAATATACTCACAGAAGAAGACAGGAATAAACCCCACGTGGTCATGGAGCTGGAAAAATTCATAAGGCTACTAAGACATAAAGACTAAAGCAATTCCTTGCTTTTTAGTTCCTTATATAAAGCTCCGTGTAAGTGTCATCGCTACGCATGTCCACATATAAAAACAGAAGTTCATTAGTCTGTGGAGCTTGACCATACAGAACCTGCCATGCCTGTGGCTTTTCGTTAGGAAGGGCATAGTATATCCTTAACTTGCTACCTTTATACCTTCTAGCTCCAAGGAAAGGACTTTTCAAAAGTGGGTAGGCGTGCGGGTTTTCAAGGATTATCTCTTCTTTCTGACTTATTAGCCTTTGGACGTTCTTGTCAAGACATTGCTTTGCCCTCAGGTAGCTCTCTGATTATCTGGGCAACCACTGGCTCATCCTCTTCCTCTATGTCTTCTATCGTGTCCACAAAAAGCCAATACTTATCCTCTTCCTCTATAGCGAGTTCTGCAACGTAGATAGGTTCATACTCTTCTGAATACTTCCAAGCAGGAAGTTTATGGCTTAGCTCTGAAAGGTATGAGCCACTCTTATCTCCGTATTTACATAAGACTTCTTCCACTATAGTGAGTAGTTCAGATGGTGGATTGAAGTCTCTGAGAAGGCTGTATTTATACTACACTTCCTTTCTGCCCTTTTCTGTGATAAATAGGTTCTCTTTATCCACTTTTAGGCTCTTGTTTGCTTCCTCTTCAAGCGTGTCTTCAAAAAAGGCTATAACAGGTCCATATTTGAGCTTTACAAAATAAAGCCCAGTGTAAGACTTGCCATACTTCTTAAAGTGTTCTATCTCAGAAAACAACACCAGCTTTGCCAGCTTTACCTTAGAGGCAGAACCTACCATCTTGAGTATAGTCCATATGAGCTGTTTTAGTCTTTCCTTACCATCCTGATTGCAAGCACTTAGCATGTTAGCGCTACCCTTCAGTAGTATCAATTATACCTATGTCAATATGGACAAGCCAGAGAAACCCACCAAGACCCACGCCACAACTCTAAAAAAGAAAGTAAGAAGTCAAAAGCGTTAACTAACTGCTTAGCTTCTTAAGTGGCATGGTTAGTTAACCGTCTTTGTGCAAAATTGCACAACCGCGCAGGGCACGCAGTCTCGCTTTATGGACATGGAGTTTTTGAGTCTGAACCCATGCCAGAACGCAAGAAAAGAAGGAAAAGGCACTTCTCTGAGCCTTTGCCTGCTACTGATTTTAGGAGAGCTCTGAAAGAGATAGACACCAAAGCCCTGCATGAACTCAAAAAGCTGGGCTTAGAGTTCTTTGACTACGAGGACTACGTGGCGGTCTTGATGGGTGCGGGTCTTTGGCTGGTTAGTCAAACCATGGAGCACTTATACAGGCTTTTCCAGATAGAGCCAAAGACTGCAGAACTTACCCTTGAGATTGTAAGCCTTGCCAATCAGACCCTTAGCCAGATAAACGGCTTAGTTAGGTCTTTATCTCTGGCTCACAAGCACGAGATAGGCATAGCAGTTTTCCTCCACTCTGTCTTTGTCCGTCAGGCAGAGAGCCTTATGAGTTCAAGTCTTCCAGAGCCTGCTAAAAAGGAAGTGTTAGAACTCCTTAGCAAAAGCCTAAGAGAGTTTCAGGCAAGCCTGAAAGAAGACAGAACTGAAAGGCTCAAGGTAGCCATAGCGCATGTCTTCGGAGACCAGCCTTTGGCAGAAGACAGGCAAAACGCTAAGAGATAGCTCCACTCCAAGGTTAAAAGTCCAGAAGGTTAAAGGTATGCCCTTCAAGTCCCTGTCTCTCAAGGCTTTCAGAGGTTAAAGATAGGTTAAAAATTGAACCAGATTTTGTGGGTCATTTTGGGTCATTCAAACCATTGAAAATCAAGGTTTTGAAAACGAAACCCTTGAAAGACAAGGCTTTTTCAAAGCTTTGATTGGCGAGGGTTTAAAATGGGCGATAGAGGACTCGAACCTCTGACCTCCATCTTGTGAGGATGGCGCTCTACCTCTGAGCTAATCGCCCTTTTAAAGTGGGAGTTTGCCCCTGGTTTTCCAATAATACATAACCCAGGAAAAGAGCGAGAGTGTGAGGGCTAAGGAAAACGGCAGAGCGAGAATGCCCATCGTGCGCTTTGCAGTATCGTAAAAGAACCAAAACAAAAGGTAAAAGCCATAGACTGTTAGCAAAAAAGATAGAGAAATACCTAAATATCGCCTTAGCTTTTTAAGCATTTACCATCTCTTGAATACTTATCGCGACGCACTCTTCTAAGGCAGATAGATTATAACCGCCTTCTAAGCTAAATAAAACTGGGACTGAGAGGTTTTTGGCTTCTGTTAGGATGCTTTTGACTATTTCTCTTATTCCCTCCGTTGATACATTTAGGTAAGTAAGCGGGTCGGATTTATGAATGTCATAGCCGGCAGAGACTAAAATAAACTCTGGCTTAAAGAATGAAATCTTTTCCGGAAGAACCTCTTTGTAGATTTGCAAGATTTCTTTATCCCCGGCGCCTGCGGGAAGAGGCTCGTTATGGGTAAAGCCATAGCCTCTTCCTGAGCCTCTTTCCTCTGGACCTCCCGTGCCTGGGTAAAAAGGGTATTGGTGAGATGAGAAGAAAAACACCCTGTCCTCTTCGTAAAAGCTCTTCTGAGTGCCATTGCCATGGTGGGCGTCAAAGTCTATTATGAAAACCCTCTTAATATCCTTTGAAAGAAGATACCAAGCACCTACGGCAATGTTGTTAAAGATGCAAAACCCCATTGCCTTTGCTCTTTCGGCGTGATGCCCTGGGGGTCTTACAGCGCAAAATGCGGCTTCATATTCGCCATTGAGCTGCATATCTATTCCTTCTAAAATAGCACCTACTGCGTGCAGTGCTACATCGTAGGACCTTGTGGTTAGGTAAGTATCTGGGTCCATTCTGCCCCCGCCGGCTTTGCAAAAGTCTGCAACCTCTTGAATGTAGGTAGGTTCGTGATTAAGGCTCACCTCTTGCGCGCTTGCGCGCCTTGGGCGAAGAGTTGTGATTTTTTTCATAACCGTTTTTTCAATGCCTTGCTTTATA
>JANWYC010000159.1 GCA_025057245.1 Aquificaceae bacterium
CTAAAAGGCTGGGTGTGAAGAGGCACGATGGTCAGTTAGTTAAGGCGGGCAACATTATCATAAGGCAGAGAGGCACGAAGGTATATCCCGGTACCAACGTGGGCATGGGTTCAGACTTTACCCTATACGCCCTTGTGGAAGGCGTGGTAAAGTTTGAAGACAGGAAAAACAAAAAGGTTGTAAGCGTTATACCAGTTTAGAGAAGTTAAAGCATCTCGCGTTAGTAAGCTAAGGCTCAGTTCTTACGAAACCCTGACTCTAAAGCCTTATTTTCTTGTCGCTACCTTTGTATCCTACTAAACTTTCTATAGCCAGGGCAAACTCCCTTATTTCCTTCTGCGCTCCTTCGTGAGTCCTTAGGGTGATAAAGTTATCTAAAGAAACTCTTGGCACTGTCCAGTAAAATCTGGTTTTCATAAATTGAGGTAATATACCCCTTGCCAGTTCCCTCGCCACGCCTTTTTCACCCATAGCCATGTAGAGCTCCTTCAGGTCCTGAACATACCACCTAACCTTTTTCAGAAATAGAGAGTTCCACGGCTCTTCCACTGGCTCTTCTACGGAAGCCTGACGGTTGTTCTGAGCTTGTTTTCTTAAGTATTCGGGGATGTAGAAGTCTGGTTCGTAGTCCACATACCTTCTGCTTACTTCGTTGTACGAGCCAAAGCGGTGTCTGTGCCACTGACGGGCTACAAAAAGAGGGCATTCCACCACAAAGGTGTAAAAATCCATGTCCGTTCCCAGTTCAAGACTGTCCACAAGACCCACCCAGCCTGAGGAGGTTTCCAGTTTCTCTTTTAAGTAAGCCTGGTCGGTGGAATAATCTGTGGGCTCCTCTCCCTTTAGAATAGACGTTGTAGCTGGCAGGCGTTCAACCATAGAGCTCTCAAAACTCTCTGGGAAAAAATCCTTAGCGTTTATGTAGTTTCTCAGATTAAGCCAGATGTAGCTACCAGAGTAGTAAACTTGCACTGCAGGGCTTAGAAGCCTTTCAACCACGCTAAGCCAGAAGTCTTTACCCG
Source organism: Aquificaceae bacterium (assembly GCA_025057245.1). Lineage (GTDB taxonomy): Bacteria > Aquificota > Aquificia > Aquificales > Aquificaceae > Pampinifervens. The sequence continues at coordinate 1,023 of JANWYC010000159.1, forward strand.
CTTCAAAGGCTATTATTACATGTTCAAAAGGCGAAGCGTGCCTGTGCTGTAACAAATACTTTATGAGCCTTATGTCCCTCTCTTTATCCACCTTGTGGTCCTTGTCAAAGGAAACCCTGGCACAGCGCACTATTCTTTGGTCTGAACCCATAACAAAGACTTTCATAGCATCCGCAAAAGTTTTCTTATACCTTTACTGGCAGGTTCTCTTATTATAACATCCCCAATCTCAGACACTGGTGTCTCTTCTGGGTTTATCTCCACTACCTTTGCACCGCTTCTTTTGGCTATGTATGGTAGTTCGGCGGCAGGATAAACCAAGGCGGAAGTTCCCACGGAGACAAAAATACTGCAAGAACTCGCCCAAGACACCGCCTTCTCCAAAGCCTCTATGGGCAGTGGTTCGCCAAACCATACCACATCTGGTCTTATAAGACCACCACACTCTTTGCACCTTGGAGGGAGCTCTTTAGACTGCACTCTCCTATCTTCGTAAACCGCACCGCAAGAAAGACACCTAACCTTCCATATGTTTCCGTGAAGTTCCACCAGTCTCTTTGAGCCAGCCTTTTGGTGAAGTCCGTCCACGTTCTGCGTAATAAGCAGGAAGTTATCACCCAACATGCTCTCAAGCTCTACCAGACCTAAATGCCCTTCGTTAGGCTCAGCCTTAGCTATAAGACTTCTCCTCCACAAATACCACTCCCACACTATGGCTGGGTCTTTCCTAAAAGCCTCGGGAGTAGCCAACTCTTCTGGTCTAAAACTCTTCCACAACCCACCCTGTCCTCTAAAGGTAGGAACTCCACTCTCTGCGGATATGCCCGCACCGGTTAAAACTGCTACCTTTAAGGTCATAGGTCTATGTAATTGTATCATTTCTACCTGACCTTTATCACTTGCTCTGTTCTCCTCTTCACCAAACTCCTGAATAATGCATGCCTTTCGTTTTCTGCTTACATTCCTAACCGTACAACAGCCTCAGCTTTCTGGTAGAATTCTCCACAAGCTTTACCGCACGATAGCGGATGCTCCGAACCATAAGGTTTACTATTGCAAGACTTCCACCACTCCCTTTGATATGATTTTACCTCTCAAAACTTTGTCGTCTTTCTTCAATCTTATGATTTTACCAACTTTTCCTCCATCCACTGCCACCGCCTTGAAAACAATCTCAAGAGAACCGCTTCTGTATACCGCTTCTACCACATCGCCTGGGCTTACCGCTGGCACTTCCTTTAGAAGAGACCTCCTTAACATAGTTCCTTTAGCTATTTTTGTAGAAGCAACAAAGTTTTCAAACTCCTGAGGCTCTATCCGAAGGTCCGAGGGTATGGTCTTTACAAAACGCTCTTCTACTCTAAAACTATCCAGATTTATGGGACTGTCTTTTGGTATATCCTCAATGGCTATGTAAACCTTTACCTTCCAGAGGGCTTCTATTATAGCCTGATACCTTTGCTCTCCAGAGTAGACGTAAGCAACCGCCCTGCTCCTACCGTATTCCATCTGAAGCTCTATCTTGTCCACCTTTTCTGAATCAAGTTTACCGCCGAGCCTTACCCTTTGAACCCTTACCGAATCTCCGAACCTTTTGTAAACCTCTTCCTCTATTACTTTTTCCAATTTCGCGTAGCTAAGACTAAAAAGGAGTAAGAGGCTAAGAAACAGCATTCATATACTGCATAAGCTCTCTTATTAGCGTAGCGGGTTCTACCTCCTTAGGACATACAGAGTTGCACTTGTTGCAAGAAAGACAGTGATATAAACGACCATCTGCTATAGCCTGCTTTACTCTTACATCTTTGTCTTCCTCTCTGGGGTCTTTGTAGAACCTGTAAAACTTGGCAAAGAACAAAGGTCCTGCATATTCCTCTTCCATAACTTGAGGACAGTAAGACTGACAGGCAAAGCAAAGTATGCAATCCGCAGAGTTTTCTATCTTTTTACTTAGCTCTGGGTTTATGCGAGGGTCTTTTGTGTATTCCTTTATCCAAAGGCGAAGCTCTTTTAACCTTCTTATAGCTTTTTCGTTGTCAACCACTAAGTCTCTTATAACTTCAAAGCTCTCAAGAGGTTCTATGAGAACTTCTTCACCGAAAAGGGCGTAGGGGAGTGCCTGCTCTTTACATGCCAGCTTTGGATAGCGGTTTACCATAACTGCACAAGTTCCACATATACCAGCTCTGCAAAAGTGTCTAAAGCTAAGGCTTTGGTCAATCTCTTCCTTTATCTGCTGAAGGGCGTTCAGAAGGGTCATACCTTCGCTGTAGGGGACACTGAAGGTCTGATAGTAGCTGTCTCCGTTCCTACTACCTCTTCTTATTTTT
>JANWYC010000015.1 GCA_025057245.1 Aquificaceae bacterium
TCAGTTCCATACCAAGGTTCTTTTCGTAGAACTTCTCTCTCTTTCTCTTGTCAATGTCTATCAAACGTCTCACTCTCTCTTCCTTGACCTCATGGCTTACCTTGTTTTTCATCTTACTGGATTTTGTTAGAGCTCTGTCGGAATAAGGAAAGACATGAATGTAGGCTATGGGTAATTCCTCCAAGAGCTCGCAGGTTTGTTTATGCTCCTCCTCTGTCTCTGATGGAAAACCTGCGATTATATCCATGCCTATGGATGCTAAAGGTCTTTTTCACCAGCCCGATGTAGTCTTTTACTGTATAACCTCTTTCCATAAGCTCAAGAATCCTATCAGAACCACTTTGCAGAGAAAGGTGGAAATGCGGTGCTATTTTCTCCTCAGACAATAGGAACTCAAGCAGGTCATCTCCTATCTCCGCAGGATGGAGAGATGATAGTCTAATAAGCTCTAATCCTTCTATCTTCACCAGCTCCTTTATAAGTTCATAAAGGTTCGTTCCCCCGTCCCATCCGTATTGAGTTAGCTGAGTGCCAGTAAGCACTATTTCCTGAAAGCCTCTATCTGCGATGAGCCTTGCTTCTTGAAGAACCTTTTCCATAGGCACGCTTCTTACCTTGCCCCTCGCAAAGGGTATTATGCAAAAGGTGCAGAAGTTGTTGCACCCCTCCTGAATCTTTAGAAAAGGTCTTGCCCTATCAAAGTAGGTTATAAGGTCAAAGCTGTATACCTGTCCCTGTTTGAATATGTTGTCTACCCAAACCCTTTGTCCTCTGTTTTCTAAAAATTCTTCCAGAATCTCCGCTATCCTGTGTTTGTATGAGTTTCCTACCACGATGTCAACCTCTTTAAGCTCCGCCAGAGCTCTAGGGTTCACTTGAGCATAACATCCAGTAGCTACTACAATAGCTCGTGGATTTTCCCTCTTTGCTCTGTATATAGCCTGTCTTGAAGACCTGTCCGCCTCCGAGGTAACAGTGCATGTGTTTATGATGTATACATCCGCAGGCTCTTCGGAGGATACCGTATAGCTACCCTGATTAACGAGCTTGTAAGACATAAACTCTGCGTCAAAGTAATTACTTCTACAACCTAAGTTTATTAGCCTAACCTTCATGGTCTGTATAGTATAAGTTATAGTTCTATCGGGAAACTGCTACGCATCCTTGCCTTGACGTTCCTCAAAACTAAGCCCATCTGTGTTCACCTTAAGTTTCTCGTCTTGTCCAAAAATAATCTTTAAGCGAGAACGTTTGAGAATTGTCTTATAGGCATATGACAGCAAGCTCGTATAACCCCGTGTTGTCCCTATCACCCCAAGCCCTCCTCGCATCCCCGAACAACTGCTCCACTTTGGAGTATCCGAATATTGTCTCATCCCTGAGAAATGCCTTTTTGCGGTATTTACAAACCTTGTAGTTCTTACTCTGTAAGAATTTAAAAAATTCTCCCTACCCTCTTGACTCTCCGTTTTTCTTGTGTTATGCTTTATAGCATTATGAATGAGGGACTGTTGTAGTCCCTTGGCATCTTGGCAACTGAATAGGGTGTTGTTTCCTTAGAGAGTTTGGGGCGTATTTTTGTGTTATGTTCATGTGATTTTAAAAAATGCATTACCTCCGCTTCGAGAAAATTTGCATGCATTTGAAAGGGGTGGGGGTGTGCTAAAAACCAGACTTGACAAGGCTTTCAAAAAGGTAGCCCTAACGGGTTTTAATCCCACTGTGTGGGGTTGCGATATTTGTAAACACGCTCTTTTTGGTTGTGGATTTTAGCCGTAGAACTATGCGACTAACTTTTTGATGAGTTTTGGGAGGAGCTCTAAATTTTTACTGCTAATGTGATTCATATTGCCTCCTCCTTGAGACATGCCTTTTTGCGGTATGTATGTTATAAACCTCGTATTTGCTACTCCAGAAAAATTTAAAACATTCTCACATAATAATTTGAATCTGACTTCGTGAAAGTTTATAAAACCATTAAAAGTTAAACGCGAGAGGCTTATTAGACAGTCAGATGTTAGACACATCAATAGCGTCGTAAAACTTACAAAGACGCATTCATGAGCTTTTGTCCGTTCCGCATCCTACGGGCTTAGGTTAAAATAAAGCTATGCCTATATTAGTTACCATCTTCAGATTTTTTCTAATAATTCCCACCGTTTACCTTCTGGAAGAAGGAAGAGACGCTCTTGCGGGCTTGCTTGTATTAATAGCTGGCTTGTCTGACTGGTTGGATGGCGAATTGGCAAGAAGGAACAACCAAATAAGTAAACTGGGTATACTCCTTGACCCTCTTGTAGACAAAGCCTTCGTGCTTTCTGTTCTGTCCTTTTTTCTCTACGAGCAGAAAGTGAATTTGTTACCCTTTCTACTCTTGCTTATTAGAGAGCTCTCAGTTTCCTTTTTGAGAAGTCTATCTGTGGAAAAGGGCTACACCATGCCTGCCTCCTATTTAGGCAAGGCAAAGGCTTTCTTTGAGTTCCTGACGCTTATAGCTCTTTGCTTTAATCACTGGACCGCAGGTCAGTTGTTGTGGCTTTCCATATTCCTCGCTTATGCATCTATGTATGACTACTTACTAAAGTATATCTCCTACAGTCGCACGGTTTAGTAGGTTTAACATATCACTTGAGTAAGAAAGAACCTAACGCAACAACTAGCGCATCAGGTAAGAATTGCTTCGCACACTTACTTTTAAGTTTTATAAAAATTCAGACTATCCGCAACTGTTTTGAGTTTTTCACCTTAATGGTCAAGCACTGAGCTCTACGGTGAGTGATAACCGCTGGGTAGCTTTTCCTGAGAATGACAGTTAAGAGCTCCTTAGTCTATTAGCTAACTGTCTAATAAGCATCTCAGCTTTAGCTTACATCAGACAGTGCGTGGTAAATTCCATTATATTACCTACTATGAGCCTGTGTAAAAAGGTATTTATGGGAGTTCTACTTATTAATTCCCTTTTCTTACTTTCCTGCTCGGTAACCATAAGGGATGCTACTCCTCAAGCACAGGCTAAGGGTTTTCTTACGGTGAACTGCCCAGAGAGCATACGCACCAAAGGGCACTATTGTAGAGAGGAGAGGGCTTACAGTGGTTTGGTGCAAAGTGGAAGCAGGGTAAAGGTGGAGAGCCTATCTACTGGCAAGAGCATAACCATAGCGGTATACAGAAGGGATAACTTTGACGGCGTATGCGTGCCAGAGCGGTTCAGAAACCTACTGGGAGCAGAGCCCTTCCCCGCTAGGTTAGAAATTCAAAGATGTGGTGTGGATGATAAAAGGTCTTGTCAGGCTTACATCAGAGGTCTTGCCAGTTACTACGCAGACCCATACCACGGCAGGGAGACTCCCTACGGAATAAAATACGACATGCACGGCTACTACGCAGCTCACACCGAGCTACCCTTGGGCACTTTACTAAAAGTGAGAAACCTTAAAAACAACAGGGAGGTGGTCGTAAAAGTCATAGACAGAGGACCATTTGTAGCTGGAAGGGTGCTTGACCTTTCTTATAGAGCGGCGTTGGAGCTTGATATGATGAGGGACGGCGTGGTGGAGGTGGAAGCTAAGGTTTTAAGATGTGGAGATTAGGTGGTGTGTTCTCTAAGCGCCTTAACGATGCTTAACTAAATCTTAACAAAAATTGGGTTAAAATATTAAAAACTAAGGAGGGCATTAATGAAACTGTTTCAGGAACTGGAAGACACGAAGAACCTTGTAATAAGGATGGCAGGGCTTGTTAAAGATGCGGTGGACAGTGCAATAGAGGCGCTGAGTAAGNAGGATGTAGACCTTGCGGAGAAAATCATAAAGAACGACGACCAGATTGATGAATTGGAAGTGGAAATAGAAAGGCGGTGTATAAGGATGATAGCACTTTACCAGCCCGAGGCGGTGGATTTAAGGCTCATAATGGGTATATACAAAATAGTTTCTGACCTTGAGAGAATTGGAGATGAAGCGGAGAACATAGCGGAGAGGGCTATATTGCTATCTCAGGAAAGTCCCCTCAAGCCATACATAAACCTTACACTGATGGCGGCAAACGTGAAAAGCATGATAGAGGATGCGGTGCTCTCCTTCTTCCAAAGAGACGTTGCCTTAGCCAGAAAGGTAATAGAGAGGGATGAGATGGTTGATGAGCTGTATCATCAGGTGCAGAGGGAGCTCATTACCTACATGCTTGAAGACCACAGGAACATAAGAAAGTCCATACATCTCTCTTTTATAGCCAGACACTTTGAGAGGATTGCTGACCACGCTGAGAACATAGCGGAGATGACCATATACTGGTCAGAAGGTGAAGTTGTCAAGCATCAGCACGGGAAGGAGAGAGAGATGCATTGAGGTTATACCTTAGCTTTGCCCTATTCCTAACCCTTTTCTTTCTGGTAAACATAGCCTTTCTTGACAACCTGAGACGCATATGGGATGTTAGCTATCCCATAATCCTTCTAATAATCAATCTTGACCTTCTGGTTTTGTTTGTAGTATTTACGATTTTTTTTAGAAAGTTTCTCAAGACGTATCTGGCGGGTAGGAAAGAACCACTAAGGCGTAAGCTTTCTACAAGTCTTATACTCTACATAATAACGCCGTTGATTTTTCTCAATGTGGCAACCGCCATCATTTTGCTTCAGTCAACCAAGACCTTTGTAAGCGGTCAACTTAAGGAAATTGCAAAGAAAGCAGAGCACTTAAGGTCTCTAATCTTAGAGGAGGAGAAGAAACAGGCGGAGATATACAGAAGAATGATTTTGAATTTAAAAGAGAAAGGAATTGAACTGCAGGATTTTAAGGGTATGGAAGGTTTTATGGATGTGAAGAAAGATGACGCATGCTCTGAAGCGTTTAAAGACGGCGTCCTTGTCCTTTGCGTGGAAGGTTATAGGGTGGAGCTTAAGAAGGAAAAAGGTAAAATAGCTTTGGTGCAAGACATAGAAGACACCGCAAAGGAACTGAGAAACATGGTAAAGGGTAGGGATATAATCGGCGGTATATACGTTTACTTTCTTGTTCTTGCGGGTTTTGTCTCCTTCCTTTCAGCGGTGTGGTTTGGAAACCTTATAGCCAGACACATAAGCCTTCCCCTCGAGAGACTGTCTCAAAGGTCAAGGGAGATAGCTAAGGGAAACTTTGAGATAGGCATAGAAGTTCCCCAGAGTAAAGACGAGGTTCAGGAGCTTGCCTTGAGCTTCCTAACCATGAAAGAGGAACTAAAGAGCCTGTATAAAAAGCTAAACAGGGAAAAGGAGATACTTACCGAGCTTTTTAATGCGTTACCAGTAGGCATAGTGTTTGTATCAGAGGAGGGGGAGACCTTTAAAAACAGTGCCTACGAAGAGCTCTCTAAAAAAGCCAGCGTGAGAGAAAGCTCCATAGACCTGGGAACGGGAAGGGTGTGGATTTACGAGGACCTTGAGTCTACCATACTGGCGGAGAGGTTCAGAACTTGGCAGATGGCGGTAAAAAGAATAGCCCACGAGATAAAAAACCCTCTAACTCCCATAAGTCTTAACTTAGAAAGACTTCTAAGGTCTGTGGAAAGAGGAGAGCTTGACTTGGAAAAGGTGTCTCAGATGACAAGGTTAATATTAGAAGAGCTTGAGAGAATCAGGAAAACCGTAGACCAGTTTCGTAGCCTATCCGCAGAGGTAGAGCCAGAATTTAAAGAGCTCTATCTTGGTGAAGTTCTCAGAAATGTTGCCAAAATGTATGAAGACCTGAAAGTGGAAGTGCGGGGAGACTTAAAGGTGCTTGGGGATGAAAGGCTTTTGAGAGATATGTTCTTTAACCTTCTAAACAATAGTCTTCAGTGGAAGGCAAAGAATGTGACGGTTGAAATAAATACGGATAGGATGGTATACAAGGACAACGGAGTGGGTATAGAAGAGGGGAAGGAGGAAGTGATTTTCCTGCCTTATCACTCAGAAAATCCAGAGGGTATGGGTCTGGGTCTTGCAATAGTAAAACACATAGCGGAGCTCCATCGCTGGAGGGTAAGAGCCATTCCTCAAAAGGATGGTTTTCATTTGGTGTTTGAGTTAAGGGAGAGAAAGGGCAAGATTTGAAGAATTCTAATCAGATGGTTCTCCCAGATAACCTCCAGCTCGTCCATTACAGCCTTTTCTTTGTCTTGCATGCTAAGACCTTTAAAGCTTTCTGACTTTACACCCCTTTCGTGCAAAAGCAAGGGAACAAAAAGTTTACCCATAGCATAGAAGAGGAAGGCAAGCTCCACATCTGACAGCTGAGGGAATCGGTTAAAAGTGTTGTAAGTTTTCAATCCCGCCCAGTATGTCCAGTATTTAACCTCTGGGTCTTCAAGCCTTTTTTCATAACCCCCAATGCCCATAGCAATTAATGCCCTTAAAAGCCTGTCATCAGGCTCAGGGCAAACCTTTTCCATATCCGCTCTTAGCTCTTCCAGCTCCTTTGAAGTTATAAGCTGGTAGGCTTCTAAAAACTTGCTCCCCCAGTTTTTATACTTTATAAACTCTTGGTGGGGTAGCTTCAACCCGTTGCCTCCGACCTCTCGTAGTCAGGGCATTCAAGGGTAGAGAGGTCTATTGATGGTATTTCCTCTCTTGTGTCTGTTCTGTATCCACAGACAAAGCAGTCTATTGAAACTGCGTAGCCTGCGTATACATGCCCCACATCCCAACCACAAAGCGGACACTCACCCTCCTTAGCCTTTAGTTTTTCTTTAACCCTATTGCCTTTTTTCAGCTCTGCGTGTGCCTCCTTCACTCTGTCTATAGACCTTTGAACCTCATCACTGTTCCACTCAGAACCACATTCCAGGCAGCGATACTCTGCGTAGTTTCCCTCTTTTATAAGCCTTATAACTCGGTTAGAACCGCACCTGTCGTCTACACAAACCTCTCCTATGAGTTTACTGCCAAGCCTGTCAAGTATTCTTCTAAAGTCTTCCTGAGTTAGCATCATGGGAACATCGTAAACCTTGTATCCACAGCACTGACACTGAGCTTCTACTCTTGGATACGGTTCGTCGTATTCACACACCTTTAGAGAAACCCTTTTACAATGAGGGCATAGCTCCAAGTGAGTTAAACAAACCATTTTTTGACCTCCTCAGTCTTTCATTATATAGTCTATTACATCGGAGAGCTCCCGCAAGCCTTCCACTCTAAAACCTTCTACACACAGCTCTCCCAAAACTATCTTTTTTACGCCTTCAAGAGACTTCCAACCTTCAAGGATGACCACATCACAGTCTTTGAAATACTCCTGCACCACTTTTAGAGGCTCATCCTCCGCCATCTGCCACAGGGTTAACTTTCCCGGTGATAACAGCGCAGTCTTATGCGTAAGGATGAAAACTCTTTGAGTGTCGCTCCCTTCTTTGTCTGTTATGCCGTGTCCCTTTGGGTCATGCTTTATGTAGCCTACTTTTAGACCTCTTCTCTGGAGCTCTGGTATGAGCTTTTCTATCAGAGTGGTCTTTCCAGAGTTATGGTATCCCACAACGCTAACCACCTTTGGCATTGGCAAGCTCCTTTATGCTCTCCATTATAGCCTCCGCAACCCTTCTGTAGCCTTTGAGATTGTCATCGTCGTTGTAAACCTTAGGCTTGCCTATCACAACTTTTATCCCGTGCTTTAAAGATGGATATTTTGCACCCTTTGGGAGGACAAGGTCAGTGCCTTCTATGTAAACTGGCAAGACTGGTTTTTGGCTTTTTATGGCTAAGAGACCCACGCCCAGCTTTGGCTTTAGAAACTCGCCGGGGTTTGCCCTCGTCCCTTCTGGAAATATGCCTAACTTACAGCCTGAATGCATAAGCTCCAAGGCAATCTCAAGAACTTCCACATCGCCTGAGCCCCTCCTAACGGGCAAAGCACCCATGTGAGGTAGCAATCTTCCAAGTATGGGAATGCGAAAGAGCTCTTCTTTTGCCAAAAACCTCAAAGGCTCTGAGAAAACGCTGTTTAGAACTGGGGGGTCTAAATGGCTTCTGTGGTTGCTGGCAACGATGCAAGGGGTAGGGGGAACATGCTCAAGACCGTAAGCTTCAATCTTAAAGACTTTTATAAACAAAAGTTTAACAGAAGGACACAGGGGGGACAGAAACCATTTACCCAGATGGCTTACAGGACAACCACTGGGCATTTTAACCTCCTCATAAGGTGTAGAGAGACGCTACCTATCTGTTCTTTCATACCACGCCCCCTCCTGCCAACTATAACCAGGTCGTAATCCCAGGTGTTTATATACTTTACCAACTCCCTGTATGGGTCTCCTTCTAAAAGCACAAGGTTTAACTCCCTGTCTCCAAAAAGGTCTGTATACATATGCTTTGTTTCCTCTTCCTTATCCAAAAGGCTTTTTTTGTAGTCTTTTCCGCTTAGCTTTCCCTTTAGCCTCCCTATGTTTACCGAGTGCACCAGTTGAAATTCAAAGTCAAAAAATTTCCTGAGTGTATCCGCAAACTCCACCTGCTTTAGGGACCTCTCTGAGAAGTCCACCGGAAGACAGACTTTTTTTATATCAACCTTTGCACCATCTTTATACACCCAAAATCTAAGTTCGTCCGTCTCCGATACGAGCCACTCGGGTATAGACTCACCCAAAACACGCCTGTTATACTTTACAAACAAAAGGTCGTAGTTTTCTTTTATATCCGTAAGCACCTTCTCTCCATCCCCGTAAAGGGTTAAAAAGTGCACATCCCCGAAGATTGAATGCACCGCCCTCCTTATGGCATTCTGTTTTTCCTCCGAAGACTTTTGAAAGGTTTGACAGAATCTTTCAATAGGATGTTCTCTTTTCACATACAGGAAGTGTGGGCTAAGACCAAGCTTTGAGGTTATTGCCTTTGCGTAGCTCAGGTATTCTGGGTCTTCTTCAGAGATTTGAACCGCAACCCTTCCAAGCATTACTCTTTCTTAGCTACCTTTTCTAAAAGCATGGTGGCGAACTTCTCCAGTGGCATGGAACCCAAGTTTCCTTCTTTCTTGCTTCTAACCGACACAGTCCTTTCTTGCCACTCCTTGTCCCCTAAGACCACAAGGTAGGGTATTTTCTGAAGCTCTCCATCTCTTATGCGAGCGTTTAACCTTTCGTCTCTCATGTCACTTTCGACTCTGAGCCCCTTTGACCTAAGGTAGTTCTCCACTTCCTCTGCGTAGGCACCGTGCTTATCTGGTGATATGGGAATGAGCCTAACCTGCACTGGTGAAAGCCACAGAGGTAAAAGCCCTGCGTAATGTTCCAAAAGCACGCCCACAAACCTCTCTATAGAGCCAAATATAGCCCTGTGAACCATGTATGGTCTGTGTCTTTTGTTATCTTGACCCACATATTCCATGTCAAACCGTTCGGGAAGGTTAAAGTCAAACTGTATGGTAGAACACTGCCACAGCCTGCCTATGGCATCTTTTATCTTAACGTCTATCTTCGGTCCGTAAAAGGCACCACCACCCTCATCCACTTGATAGTCAAGTCCCAGAGTTTTCACAGCCCTCTCCAGTGCACCCTCCGCCAGCTCCCACTGCTCCTTAGAGCCTATGGCATCAGAAGGTCTGGTGGATATGTAGACCATAAAGTCCTCAAAGCCAAAGTCCTTTAGCATACTCACCGCAAACTCAAGAGTCTCTTCAATAACACCTTCCACCTGCTCCGGCGTGCATACTATGTGAGCATCGTCTTGTGTAAAACCTCTCACCCTCATAAGACCGTGAAGCACGCCAGACATCTCGTATCGATAAACCGTGCCAAGCTCAGCCAGCTTTAGGGGGAGCTCTTTGTAGCTCCTAACCTTACTTTTGTAAATTGCCACGTGAAAAGGACAGTTCATAGGCTTTACGAAGTATTCTTCTTGCTCAATTTCCATAGGTGAGAACATGTTTGACCTGTAGTAGTCCAAGTGACCGCTCCTCTGCCAGAGAATTGAGTTCCCCACATGAGGTGTGTAAACCAGCTGGTAGCCCCTTTTAAGATGCTCTTCTTTCCAGTAGTCTTCAAGTGTCTTTCTCAGCATTGCACCCTTAGGAAGCCACAGCACCAGACCCGCTCCCACGCTCTCGTCTATGATAAACAGCTCCAGCTCCTTACCCAGTTTTCTGTGGTCTCTTTTCTTAGCTTCCTCGTAGAACCTTAGCCTATCCTCAAGCTCTTTTTTATCCCAGAAGGCTATGCCGTAAATTCTCTGAAGCATAGGTTTTGTAGAATCGCCCATCCAGTACGCGCCTGCCACATGGGTTAGCTTAAACTCACCCACCATGCCCGTTGACGGCACATGCGGACCCCTACACAAGTCTGTAAAACCATCCTGCCCGTAGATGGATATTACCTCACCCTCTTCTATTCTGTTGATTATGTCCAACTTGTATTTTTCCCCAGATTGGGAGAAGAGCTCTATAGCCTGCCCTCTTTCAATTTCTTTTCTGAAAAGAGGATAGTTTTTCTTGATTATCTCCCTCATCTTCTCTTCTATCTTGGGTAGGTCTTCTGAGCTTATGGTATGACCTTCCACTTCCACATCGTAGTAAAAGCCTTCCTCCGTAGTAGGACCTATGCCTAAGTGAACTTTTTCGTAGCCGTAGAGTTCTTTAAGAGCCTGAGCCATTATGTGAGAAAGAGTGTGTCTCATTATGTCAAGACTTTCTCTGTCTTTGTAAAAAATAGGTTCTATCTCAATGCTTTCTTTTATGGGTGTAAGGAGGTCAATTACCTTTGAACCCGACTTTCCACCTACCGCACCCTCCACGCCGGCTATTTTAAAAACTTCACTTAGCGTAGTTCCCTTCTGTATGTAAAACTCCTTGTCTTTAACCTTAACTTTTAGACCTTCCATAGCTTTAATTATAGTTAAAAAACACACTTTAGGTGAGAGGTTGGAGATTGGTAAGAACTATTTTCTAAGAGGCTCTTAAGCATACAGCGGTCATTTTTACCAATTCATCGATACTGTGTCTAATATGTGATTGTTTAATAAATCTCTAACTCTTGATTTGTGTGGATTTTACTGCTTGATATATGGTAATACTCAAATTCTGAAGTGGTTGAATACCAAGCTCAGGAGAGTATTTTTAGACACAACAAGTCATCAACTATTAACGCGGAGCTCCATATTTTATAGGCAACATTATCTACGCAAGCTTAAAAACTCAAGATAGGTAAGCTCGGTTCTTGCAAGACTTCAAAGTAAGTGGCGGAGGTAATCTCTCACCCAAATTATAGCTTTTAATCGCTGTGTCTGATTTTGATTATCTAATAAATTTCCGCTTTGTCCAAAAAATACTTTTACTTAATGGTTGCAAAGGTTAATGCTGTGTAATATATTATACGACTTGACACATGTTCAGCCTAAAAGTGCATAACTTTGTTAACGGTGAAGATGTGGGTTGTCCACACCGCGCCACACTCAGGGAAGTCTTTGAGTCTATGAAAAAACAAGGGAAGGGGTCCGCGATTCTTTTTAAGGATAGTGTGCCTGTGGGTATAATAACAGAGCGAGACCTAATAAGATTAATAACAGAGGGCATATCCTTAGATGAAGAGGCCTACAACTACGCTTCAAAAGGGCTTATATCCGTAAAAGCCTATAGAGATATATACTATGCCCTTAGTCTAATGGTGGAAAACGGTGTGAGAAGGTTGCTTGTAAAAGACGAATTGAACAGGTTTGTAGGAACAGTAGAGATGCATGAAATACTTTCAAAGGTGGAGGAGGACTACTTTAAGAAAAAATTAAAAGTCAAAGATATATTGTCGGAGAGAAACCTAATTGCGGTCAGCGAGGATACCAGCCTGTTTGAATGTTTAAAACTTATGAAGGATAGAGGCGTAGGTGCTCTTCCTATTGTCAAAGATGGTAAGCCAGTGGGAATTATTACGGAGAGGGACATTGTAAAGCTCTTTGATGTTATGGATATCTCTGAGCCTGTTAAAAACTACATGAGTAGCCCCGTATTAACAATTAACGAGAACACGCTTATAGAAACCGCAGTGAAAATCATGGAAGAGAAAAG
>JANWYC010000160.1 GCA_025057245.1 Aquificaceae bacterium
ATTACAAGATTTTCTTGCCTTTCTGGTAAGACCTGATACTTTTCGAGTTTCTGACCACAAGCGGTTAGCCCCTCTTCTTGACCCAGCTTGTGAAACTGAAACACTAACCTTTTTGTCCTCCTACACTTCATCCACTTTGGCGCAAGGTCAAGTAGGACAAACTCTATGTTAACGTTAGGGTCTATAAGCTGTGCCTTCTGTAGCATCTTCTCATATTTTTCTTTTTCAGTCATGTTAATAAACCTCCTATGTGGTGATAGTTCTCTTTTGATTCTATCCTCTTCTATTTTGCATCAAAATATATAATAGCAACAGCTTAAGCGGATGGCTTTTAGTCCCTTTCCAGTTTTCCTATGAGTAAATTCTGAGTTTTCAAGGCAGAAGTATAGGCTACATGAAGATAGGCTAGGAGTTTAGAAAAAGAAATAACGCTAAGAGACAATCTTCTCAACCTGCCATTCCCTTACGGAACGGAACCCTGCCAGAAGTAGCATTGGACGTATAGCCTTTAGCTTTTGAATGACAGACTACTGTAGTTTTAACCACGGGGGACCTCAAGCCCCCCTTTCTATTTACCAGCCTATGTTAAGAGTAATTAGGTGTCTTCTGTCCTTTTTCTGACCAGCGTAAGCACCTACCTCCTCTGCGTAGCTCACGTAGGAAAGGTTAAACAGCATAGAGCCTATCTCCGCACCGTAAGTTGGGTATCCTTGATATATACCAGCTCTCAATGCAAGCTGTAGCCACCACCTGTTTATAAGTTGCAGTTCACCACCAAGCCTGATGCGCTTACCCTTGTCTTTGTCTTCTTTGTATTGCTGAGTTAAATCTATATAGTCAGCTGCCAAGATAAGAGAGTGAAAAACGGGTATTTTTGGATTCACCGAAAAACCTATGTTCACAGTCATGGGTATCTTACCAGCCTTTTTGAAATCAAGGTCTCCTATGTTCATTACAGATGCACCTATAGCGGGTCTGAGGAAAGACTTCTGAGCAAATGCGTAGATAATACCAACGTCTCCACTCACCGCATTACCGCTCTTCCTAAGTTCTTCGGTAATGTAGTCCTCAAGATTATCTTGATTTTCCACTATCTCCGCCGCAGTAAAGCTATGCTTTATAGCTTCTCTACGAAGAGCTTTTACGCTACCACCCAAAAAGAGCCCACCCGCTACCTTAAAGCTTAAACCAAAAACACCACCGCCCGTTATGTCCGCATCCACCTCAAGAAAACCGTTACTTCCAAACCCCTGGTGTGGAACCGCATCCATTCTTGCCCTAGCAACACCACCCAAGGTAAAAGCCCAGTTACCTTGATTCCTTCCTATAGAAGACCAGTTAGACAGCTCAAGGTGCATAGGCTCACCTCTGTATTTCTTCAGTATTCTGTTTACCTCCCTAAGCTGGTCATCAGTTTCATCTCCGTCTCTGTTTCTATCACCTACGTCAAAGGCATCCTGCAAGTCTTGTGCAAAGTCCAGAACGTTTTTACCTATGCCCGCAGACAGGTTTATCAGGTTCACCTCAAGGTTTTTGACGGGCATCTTACTAAGACCCGCCGGGTTGTAAAAAACGCTATCCGTCTTGCCACCCACTGCCACGTAAGCCCCACCCATCCCCATAGCCCTTGGAGACTTGTAAAGGTACGGATACTGTCTTAGACTCGTCTCTTGAGCCAAAGCTACCGCAGACAAACCTATCAGAGATACTACAGCTGTTAGCAGTCTATTCATCCTCTACCTCCTTGTTATTCTGTTTATATAGTTTCTAATCTCATCCGCAGTGCACTCATTCGGATTGACTGGACCGCATGCATCTTGTTTAATCCTTTCAATCTCTCTTCTTAAGTCAGGGTTAGTGCTTGCTATAGATCTTGCTATATCGTCAACCATTCGCACAAAACTGTTTGATACTGTATCCACAAAGTCAAGGGGGTTGTTATTTCTTATAATAGGGCAGGGCCATTGCTGATTACCTATAGAACATACCTGATTTGAGCGAGAATTCGTAGCTGCAAGTCTATAAGTGTTATCTTGCCTTTTATAGAAAAGTAGTCTATATTCTGAACCACACCCAGTAGTTGGCGTTCCAGATATGTTAACTGTAATTCCCTTGTAAGTGCCAGGTCGATTACTAAGCGTGAAATCAGTAGTTGTGCTATAATTATAGGACAGATTATCTCTCACATTACATGCTCCCGAAGTAGCGGCGCTTGTTAAATTTACCGAATGTTGAACGTAAAGTGCGCAGGCAAGTGCTTCTATGTCGTCAGGTATACGATTGTTGTTAATGTCACAAGAAAGAGGACGCGCATTGGTGCCAGCAGTGGTGGTGGACACAGGCGTAACAACCTTTATGGTAGCTACACCTCTTGCCATACTAACTATAGAGCGGTAAAACCTTGCGTCCCTTACCGCACTTGCTTGCACCTGTTGGGATTCAAGCAGGCTTTGAGACTGCGGATTTTCTCCCGCTGCCAATGTGTATTCACGAATGGCGTTATCTAAGTATTTTAGCGTATCCTCGTTAACATCGTCTGGAATAAGGTCTTTCACGTAAGTATCTATGGAGTTTACGTTTTGTTTTCCTCCCGCCTCTATCAGTCTATCTATAACATCATTAACATCAAACCCAGCTTTGCCGAAGTAAGCTGCGCCCCTATCCATGTGCGTAGCGCAAGCTGAGTTTAAGACCGCATCGTATCTTCCCTTATCCAGGTCTTGGCTTACCTGAAATTTGCAGGCTTCCGTGGAGTTTTTATCCGCGACAGAGTCAAAGACATTCCCACCGCCACCACAGGAATACATGGAACTAATACCACCGGCTATAAAAAGCGCTAACAATAGATTTCTACCCTTCATGGTCACGCCCTCCTTTTCTGGGCTTTCAAATCCCAGAGCTGGTATATTTGTATCCCACCTTACCAGCAGGTGGTATTGGATTACTAATATTATATGACCTCAATCAAAATTTGCAACTGAGTTTGAAAGAATGTTTGAAAGTTTCCTTATAGGCATATGACAAGACAATAATTCTATACCGCATGTGGAAAACGGAAGAACGTAAAAAATTTAGCTTTGAAAGCATTACCAAGTTCCACAGAATAAACCTTATACTTGCTTCACACTTTCGAATAGCTGTCATGTAGTCTGTTTGTTCCTTTCACTGATGGTTTTTGGCTGTGAGATTATGCTAATAACTTAACTTTCTAACATGTTTGCTACCATTTGAGACACTACTCTCTACTGTGTGTAAATTATAAACCCT
>JANWYC010000161.1 GCA_025057245.1 Aquificaceae bacterium
TTCTCAAGTGGGCTGTGCGGTTGGGTGTGGTTTTTGTGCCACTGCTAAAGATGGTCTTTTAAGAAACCTCAACACTGCGGAGATAGTAGATCAGTATATGTGGGTTCAGAGAGATAAGCCTCAGAAGATAAGAAATGTGGTCTTTATGGGTATGGGTGAGCCTCTGGCTAACTACGAAAACGTTAGAAAAGCTGTGGAAATATTAGTGAGCCCTTGGGGTATAGAACTCTCCAAGAGGAGAGTAAGTATATCTACCAGCGGTATTGTGGCTCAGCTGAGAAAAATGGCAAGAGACCCTGTCTTAAAAGACCTAAACCTTGCGGTGTCTTTGAATGCCCCTACCCAGTCTCTAAGAGAAAGGCTCATGCCTATAAGCAAAACCAATACACTTGAGGAGCTTATGCAAACCCTCATAGACTTTCCTTACCCTCCTGACAGGAGGATAATGATAGAATATGTGCTTATAAAGGATGTAAACGACTCAAAGGTTGAGGCTCAAGCTTTAGCAAAGCTATTGGCTCCCTACAGAAGGAAGTTTAAGGTAAACCTCATCCCCTACAATCCTGACACATCCATACCATTTGAAAGACCACCCATGGACAGGGTATACGCCTTTCAGGAAGTTCTCAGAGCTCATAACATATCAACATTCATAAGGCTCAGTAAGGGTGTTAGTGTCTTTGGTGCGTGTGGACAGTTGAGAAGTAAAAGACTTGAGCTTGTGGTAAAATAAAGGTGTGAACAAAGTTCCTAAGTGGCTGAAAGAGTTAATAGTTGTCTTGGTTGTGGTTCTCCTAATAAGAGCCTTCCTCCTTCAGGCTTACAACATTCCCTCGGGCTCTATGAAGCCTACTCTTCTGGTAGGAGACTTTATACTGGTTAACAAGCTGGTTTACAAGCTGTCTGAACCACAAAGAGGCGATATAGTAGTCTTCAAATGGCCAGTAAACCCAGAGATAGACTTCATAAAGAGGATAGTTGGTATGCCCGGGGACACTCTTGAGATAAGAGGGGAGAAGGTGTTTATAAACGGACAAGAACTGCCCATGAAACTAAAAGGTAAAACCATAGAGGACGGCGCGGTAAAGCTCATATACGAACAAACCT
This sequence comes from Aquificaceae bacterium, assembly GCA_025057245.1. Lineage (GTDB taxonomy): Bacteria > Aquificota > Aquificia > Aquificales > Aquificaceae > Pampinifervens. The sequence goes on from JANWYC010000161.1 coordinate 1,108, forward strand.
TACCCAACGGAGTATCTTACCACATAGCTCTGTACGAAGTGCCCTTGGTTTACAGAATGGATGCCTACTATACGCGCATACCCGAGGGTCATTACTTCGTCATGGGTGATAACAGAGACAACAGCGAGGATAGCAGGTACTGGGGTCTTCTGCCCAGAAAGAACATCGTAGGCAAAGCCTTTGTTATCTACTTTTCTGGAGACATACCACCACTTACCACCACGGATGTAAATATCCTAACTGGCTTTAAACAGCTTTTCCTTGCTATCTTAAACCCTCGCCCAGAGAGGATAGGTAAAGCCCTCATACAATAAGACCCAGTTGCCCTCGCCCAGCCCATACCTTTTTAGAAGCAGTATATCCTCCATACAAAAGCCTTAGCTGGAAAGGGAGGTCTTCTACAGTTAGCAGAATTACTTCTGGGGAGGCGGTTTCTAAGAGGGAAAGAGCCTCTTATTCCGAAGTGGCTAAAAGCAGTCTGTATCATGTAATGTCAAATATGTCAGTCAACAAGTGTGAATACAGTCTTTTTCTGTCCAGCAGTAAACACAACACACCCATCAGTAAGGCACCTCCTTTTTACTGGCAACCTCAAGAAGCCTGAGCTGTTCCCTTAGGATGTTAAGGGACTGAACGGTCATGAAAAAACCGTGCTCCACGTTTAGCAAGGCGGAGCGAAAAGACGGCTCATCTTCCAAAACTCTCAACTCCCTGAACTTTCTGTAAAGCTCGTCCAGCTCAGTGCCAAAGCTCAAAAGTAGTTTCACAGCCTCTTTTGAGAGCTCTAAAGCCTTTCCTCTCGTGTCCATATCCTGCCCACCTCTTCTCCTTCTGCCCTTGGAAGACTGTGCCTTCCAAAAAGGAGGGACTCAATCAGTCTTAGCTCGTGCTCCTCAAGCCCTTCCACTCTTAGGTTCTCCTCACCTTCTCTACTTATGCTAAGGTCACCACCTTCAAAACCCAGAAGCACGTCGCCACCACCAGCCATAAACCCCACTGCTACGGACAGCGTGAGAAAGTGAGTCCCCAACACAGATAGTTTAGGTCTTTCCAAACCCTTTTCCAGCTTTAGATAAATGCAGAGGGCAACCCCAACTCTAAAAAGGTTCTCTGCGGTGAAGGGATACACTCCCAGCCTGCCACTTATACACCCATTTTCAAACAGTCTCTTCCACTGCAATGTTTACGACCTCCTCAAGGTTTTTTACTTCGTATAGATTCCTTCCAGCAAGCAGGAAAAACTCTTCGTTCCCCTTAGTTCCCTTTGGCTTGGCTTTCATCACACCACCTATTTTAAACCCTTCTGATAGGAGAAAGTTGGCAATGTTAAGCACCGCCTCCTTCTTATGTTGAAATTCTTTCACTATACCCTTTCTTAACTTCTCTGGACCCACTTCAAACTGAGGCTTTACCAACAAGAGCATTATGCCGTCTTCTTTCAAAAACTTAAAAAGGTTAGGAATGACCTTTTTCAAAGAGATAAAGGAAACATCCACGGTTATAAGGTTCACGGGTTCTGGTATGTGTTCGCGTGTGAGCTCTCTGGCATCCGTCTCTTCGTAGAGTTCTACTCTGGGGTCTTCTCTGAGCCTTTGGTCCATCTGTCCCCTTCCCACGTCCACTGCGTAAACCTTTCTGGCGCCGTGCATGAGAAGGCACTGGGTAAAACCTCCAGTGGAAGAGCCTACATCAAGAGCGGTCAGACCTTCAACCTTTAGCTTGAACCTTTCCAACGCATTCTCCAGCTTGTATCCGCCTCGGGAAACATACTTGGGCGGTTCTTTAACTTCTACTTTTGAACCCTCCCTTATTCTGGTTCCGGGTTTACTTACGGGTTTGCCATCCACGAGCACAAGCCCAGCCATTATAAGAGCCTGAGCCTTTTCTCTGGTAGGTGCGTGTCCCTTCTCTACAAGGTAGAGGTCAAGCCTCAAAGGCGAAGAAGGCTTTTTATAACATACAGGATAAGCACGAGTATTAAAGGTGATATATAAATACCTAATGTGGGAGGGATTAGCCTTCTGATGGGCTCAAGGATTGGTGAGACGAGCTGGTCAATAAACTGATATGGTCTGCTCTCCCTTATTTGAGGTA
>JANWYC010000162.1 GCA_025057245.1 Aquificaceae bacterium
GTCGCCGTATACTGGCAATGGCTGACCTTTTAGAGCCATTTCTATAAAGGTGGGAACTACGCGACCGTCGTCCCTCCTCATCCGGGGTCCGTAAGTGTTGAATATCCTTGCTATCCTCACATCAAGCCCGTGTTCTCTGTGGTAAGCCATACACAGAGCTTCGGAGAACCTCTTTGCCTCGTCGTAAACGCTCCGAGGACCTATTGGGTTCACATTACCCCAGTAATCCTCCGGTTGTGGATGCACTTGGGCAGAGCCGTATACCTCAGAGGATGAAGCGAACACATAGCGAGCCTTCTTTACCTTTGCCAGCCCAAGAGTGTTTAAAGTGCCTAAAGAATCCACTTTCATGGTGTGTATGGGATGGTTCATGTAGTCCACGGGTGAGGCAGGGCAGGCAAGATGCACCACCAAGTCCAGACCACCTTCTATGTATATGTAGTTGACCACGTTGTAGTGTATAAAGTGAAAGTTTCTGTTTTCAAACAGGTGGGCTATGTTGTCTGGCTTTCCCGTCAGGAAGTTGTCCATACCTATGACATAAAAGCCCTCTTTTAAGAACCTCTCACAGAGATGAGAGCCTATAAAACCTGCTGCGCCAGTAATCAGAACTCTCATAGACTACCTCCTTAGCTCCTATCTTCCAACTGCATAGTATTCAAAGCCCATGCTCTTCATAGCATCCTTCTCAAAAATGTTTCGTCCATCCACTATCACTGGGAGCTCCATAAGCTCTTTTACCCTCTGTAGGTTTGCCTTTTGAAACTCTTCCCACTCGGTGAGTATTAAAAGAACACTGGCATTCTCCACCGCAGAGTACATGTCTTTTGCGTAGTTAACCTGTCTGCCTTCTGGGAATACAAGCTTGAAGTTCTCCATTGCCTTCGGGTCGTATAAGCTTAAATACGCACCCTCTTTGAGAAGTAGTTCCACTATCCTTATGGAAGGTGCTTCCCTTATGTCATCTGTGTTAGGTTTGAAAGACAGACCCCAGACCGCAACCTTTTTGTCTTTTAAGCTCCAAAGCACATACTTAATCTTGTCTAAAAACCTTACTGGTCTTTCTTGATTTATCTTCTCCACATCCTTCAAGAGCCCAAAGTCCAGCCCGTAATCCTGTGCCATTCTGATAAAAGCTTTTACGTCCTTTGGAAAGCAAGAGCCCCCGTAGCCTATGCCTGCGTTGAGAAAAGCCCTCCCTATGCGTTTGTCGTAGCCCATACCGTCCGCCACCAGCTTTACGTCCGCACCAGTTTTCTCGCAAAGGTCCGCTACCATGTTTATAAAGGATATTTTCATGGCAAGGAAGGAATTACTGGCATGTTTTATCAGCTCTGAAGTGGCAGGGTCTGTGTATATTACGGGACAGTCAAAGCTTTTGTAGAGCTCTTGGAATATACTCTTTGCCCTTTCGCTCTCCACCCCCACCACTATTCTGTCTGGCTTTAAAAAGTCCTCTATGGCAGAGCCTTCTCTAAGAAACTCAGGGTTCGATGCCACATCGTAGGGTATGCTTTTGTCCTTAAGGTATCTGTAAACCGTTCTCTTTACAAGCTTGTGGGTGTTTACTGGCACGGTAGACTTTTCCACCAAAAGCTTGTATGAAGTCATAAGCTTGGCAGTTTCCCGTGCCACTTCCTCTACCTGAGAAAGGTCCGCAGAGCCATCTGGCGCTTGAGGCGTGCCCACGCATATAAATATCACCTCCGAAAACTCAAGCCCTTCTCTTAGGTCAGAGGTAAAGCGCAGTCTTCCTTCCTTTATGTTTTCCCGCAGGAGCTCCTCCAGTCCCGGCTCGTAGATGGGCGACCTTCCACTCTTTAAGAGTTCCACCTTTTGTGGTATTTTTTCCACCACGAGAACCTCGTTACCCAAGTGGGCAAAGCATGCACCCGTTGTAAGACCTACGTATCCTGCTCCTACTACAGTTATTCTCATGGTTACATCCTCTCCGGTGCGTTTATTCCAAGAAGATTAAAAGCGGTCTTAAAGGTAGTCTCTATTCCCTTAAAAAGGGCAAGCCTTGACAGCATTAGGTTTCTGTCTTCTACCATAACCCTGTTGTGGTTGTAGTAGTAATGAAAGTCCTTTGAGAGCTCTAAAAGAGCGTAGGTTATAGTGTGTGGTGAGAAGCTGTGGAGAACACCTTCGTATATGTCTTTAAATTGAAGGCTTCTTTTCATAAGTTTTGTATCCTCCTCCGATGTTAACCCGTTTAAGTAAGGAGTAAGGTCTTCTCGGTCTGCGTCAAACCCATACCTTTCCCTTATCTCTCTAAACACACCCCTAATTCTGGCGTGGGCGTACTGGACGTAGAAAACGGGGTTTTCTGAGGTTTTTCTCTTCACAAGGTCTATGTCAAAGTCTAAAGGCGTATCCGCATCTCTGGTAAGGAATATGAACCTGACCGCATCCGTGCCAACCTCTTCAAGAAGCTCATGAAGGGTAACGAACTCCCCCGTTCTCTTTGACATCCTCACCTCCTGCCCACCGCTCAAAAGCCTGACCATCTGCACAAACTCCACCCTTAGCCAACCCTCTGGCACGCCCAGAGCTCTGAGAGCACCCATAAGCCTTTTTTCGTAGCCGTGATGGTCCGCACCCCAGAGGTTTACAACCTTCTCAAACCCCCTCTTGAACTTGTTCCAATGGTAAGCTACATCGCTGGCAAAGTAAGTGTAAGAACCATCAGACTTCCTAAGCACCCTGTCCTTATCATCGCCAAAGGTAGTGCTTTTGAACCAAAGAGCTCCATCTTGCTCGTAGACAAACCCTCTCTGTTCTAAGAGTCTTATAACATCCTCTATTAAACCTCTCTCCTGCAAGCTCTTTTCGCTAAACCACAGGTCAAAGCTCACCCCCAAGGTATCCAATGTCTCTTTTATGTCTTCCAAAAGTCTTTTGTGGGCGTAATCTTTGCAAAGGTTTATAGCCTCTTCCCTTTGAAGGCTAAGCAGTTTTTCCCCGTAGAAAGCCTTCAGGTCTTTAGCAAGCTTTATCACATAGTGACCCTTATAGCCTTCCTCTTCAAAGACTCTGCTCAAGGACTCATCCGTCCTGTTAAAAAGCTGATAGTATCTAAACAACACGGAGAGACCGAGCATATAAACCTGATTGCCCGCATCGTTTATGTAGTATTCTCTCAGCGTCTTG
>JANWYC010000163.1 GCA_025057245.1 Aquificaceae bacterium
CCCCTTCGGCTCTCCAAAGTTTACCATACTCAGCACCTCCTCCACTATGTGGAATATGTCCAAAAAACCTATTTTACCCTGTAGAAAGAGCTCTACCGCAGACTGGTCCGCACCCACCAGCACCGCAGGATATGGACCACCCCTCTCCGCTACGAACCTGCAAAGCTCAAGGCTTTTGAACTTCTCCACATCCGCCTTTTCAAAGGTTATAGGGGAAAGCTCAAGAAGGCTCTTACTCTCAAAGGGGAAAGCCCTACGCTCTGGATAGTAAAGGCTATAAAGGATGGGAAGCCTCATGTCTGTTTGCGATGTGAGGAAGATGAAGTTTGAGTCAATAAGCTCCAATATGCCATGCACCACGCTCTGAGGGTGTATGACTATGTCCACATCCTGTGGTTTTAGGTCAAAAAGGTTTATGGCTTCTATAAGCTCCATTCCCTTGTTCATAAGCGTGGCGGAGTCTACCGTTATCTTTGCACCCATCTTCCATGTGGGATGCTTTAGCGTCTCCTCTAAGGTAACATACCTTAGCTCCTCAAGACTTTTATTTCTGAAAGGTCCACCGGAGGCGGTAAGGTAAACTCTTTTTACCTCCTCTCTCTTTACCATAGAGAGCATTTGAAAGAGAGCGTTGTGTTCGCTGTCCACAGGGACTATAAAGTCTCTTCTCTCCCTTACCAAGTCACCAAGACATATTAAAGACTCCTTGTTGGAAGCCAACAACCTCTTGTTGTTTTTCAGAACAAGGTATGTAGACATTATGCCGTCCACTCCCGATATGGCGTTCATAAGCACTTCTGAACCTTCTACCGTAGCCAAGAGCCCCTCTTCACCTTTTATGAACTTTACACCTCGGGGAAGTCTGGAGAGCCATTCCTTTGAAGGCTCCTCGTAGCAACACACATACTCAGGCTTAAACTCTATTGCCTGCAATAGTAGTTTTTCAGAAGCCTTTTTAGATACCAGACCTACTATGTGAAAGTCCTTCCTGTATGCCCTCACCACGTCAAGGGTTTGAGTGCCTACAGAACCCGTAGAACCTAATACGCTAAACCTCATACCACACCAGCCTTAAGTATGTCGTGCATGTGAATTATACCCACTGGTTTAAAATCTTGGTCCACCACTATAAGAACGGTTATGTTGTGGTCTTCCATCCTTCTTAGAGCTTCAGCGGCCAGCTCCTCCATCCTTGCGGTTTTAGGTTTTGTGGTCATCACGTCCCTTGCAGTGCTGTGGTCAAACCTACCACCTTTGTTGACAAACCTTCGCAGGTCTCCGTCAGTTATTATGCCTACCAGCCTTCCCCCCTCGTCCACCACTGCGGTAGCACCAAAACCCTTACTGGTCATCTCTATTATCACATCCCTCATGTGCGTGTCCTGTAGCACTATGGGAACTTCGTCCCCCCTGTGACAGAGGTCTGCCACTTTTCTAAGTTTTCTTCCCAGAGAGCCTCCGGGGTGTCTGAGGGCGAAGTCTTCCTCCGTAAAGCCGTTGAGCTCTAAAAGCACCATAGCCAAGGCATCGCCTAAAACTAAAGAAGCGGTGGAAGAGCTGGTGGGTGCAAGCTGTAGAGGGCAGGCTTCCTTCTCCACATGCAGGAATATATGCACTTCTGAGTATTTTGCCAGAGTGGAGTTTGGATTGTTGGTTACGGAGATGAGAGGAACGCCGAGAAATTTTATGTAAGGTAATAGGGAGACAACCTCTGGAGATTCACCGCTGGTGGAGAAGGCAAGCAAAACATCTCCTTTGTCTATGACCCCCAGGTCTCCGTGAAGCGCCTCCGCAGGATGTAAAAAGTGAGCGGGGCATCCGGTGCTAGAAAGCGTGGAAGCTACCTTTCTTGCAATATGACCAGACTTACCCACACCCGTAGTTATAACCTTGCCCTTGCAGGACCTCAGGAGCTCTACCGCCTTAAGGAACTCCTCACCAAGGCTATCCTTTAATCTCTCAAGGGTTCTTATCTCCACTTCAAAGACGCGCCTTGCCTTTTGGAGTATATCTTCCATTACTTACCGTAGTTTTCTATGCCCTTTTTAATCTCCTCGTAGGCAAACTCTGGACCTTTAAAGCTTTCCACCTTTACCCACTTGCCCGGTTCCAACTCCTTGTAGTGTTCAAAAAAGTGCTTTATTTTGTTAAGCAGAGCCTCTGGCAGGTCAGAGTAAGACTTTATCCTGTCGTAGGTTGGGTCTAACTTGCTGTGGGGCACCGCAAGAAGTTTTGTATCCAAACCCTCCTCATCTCTCATCTCAAGAGCTCCTATGGGTCTGCACCTTATAACGCTACCCGGCACCACAGGGTAGCTTGAAACTACCAGCACGTCCACAGGGTCTCCATCATCCGCTAGGGTTTTGGGTATAAAGCCATAATTGAAAGGATAGTGCATGGCGGTAAAGAGAAATCTGTCTACGAACACCGCACCGCTTTCCTTGTCCAGCTCATACTTTATAGGACTGCCCTGCGGTATCTCCACCACTACAAATACGTCCTCTGGTGGGTTTTTACCGGGTGAGAGCTTTTCAAGGTTCATGCGTCAGACCTCCTTACATGTTTTATTTTAAGTTTAAATCCTAAACCTGAACGTTGCAAAAGTTCATGCTTTCCTCGGGTCCGAACTCAAGACAACGATGCAGGCACTGGCAAGACCTTTCTAAAACGCGCCAAAGCACGTCCTCCTCCTCCTTTTCAAAGGGTGAAAGCACATAATCTGGCACTTTACTTTTATCCTTTGGTCTGCCTATGCCAACTTTTAGCCTTGGGAACTTGTCAGTTTTTATCTCCCTTATGACAGATTCAAGACCGTGATGTCCACCGCTACTGCCCTCAAGCCTCAGCCTGAGCTTACCTAGGGGCAGGTCAATATCGTCGTAAACCAAGAGCATTTCTTGGGGTTCTATGTCATACTCCTCAAGCAGGTTTAGGACCGCAAGCCCGGAGTTGTTCATATAAGTCTGGGGTTTAGCAAATAAGAGCTCCCTTCCGCCGAAGTTAACCTTGTAGAGCAAAGAAAGGCACTCCTGAGATGGTTTTTGTGCCTTTAGCTTTCTAAC
>JANWYC010000164.1 GCA_025057245.1 Aquificaceae bacterium
TTCTGAATATGTGGTAAGAGTTTATGCTTGGGTCTATGAGGAGTCTGGCGAGGGTAAGGACTGGTGAGTGTGTGAGGTATGAGAGTATGAAAAGTGTCATGATTTGCTGGTCAGAGATTTTTGGCTTTCTTCCTGCTTTGGGTTTTGGCTTTGTAAGATTGCAGAAGGCTTCTACCTGTGATAGAACTTCGTGATACAATGCTAGAAGTTTCAATCTTTACCTCCTGACATGGGGTTTGGTATTATAATGATACCAACCCTATGGAAGGCTTTTTACAACAGGCTTCTTCACGCTCTGAATTTCTCACCCGACGTTTACTATACTATAATTAATAATTATAATTATAATTATTGTTGTGTGTCTGTCAGACAATTCTAAAACATTCTCGTATATATTTTCACTTCCTTGAAACATGACTTCTTGAGGTGTTTATGTTATAAACCTTGTCTTTTTGGCTATGGATGAGCTTAAAACATTACCAAAATACACTTGCTAAGAATATCATTTGCATTATAATTAAAACATGGCGCAGATAGCAAAAACAAAAGACCTACCCTTGCTAATAAGGCACGAGATAGGGGAGACTATAAGACTCGAAGCTGAGCTGAAGCTTACGGAGCATCTTCCAGCGGTTAATAACCTTTCCCTGCTGTTAATCTACAGCGACTACATCTCAGACACTCACGCTCACAATATAGCCTCTTCCATGCGTGAATCAGACATACTGATTCCTTCTAGCAAACACCTTGTATGTCTTCTCCCCGGGACGGATAAGGAAGTGGCTATACATTTAGCTGAGGGTATGAAGGATTTTCTAAGTGAGGAAGGCTACTACGCCGTGATTACCTATCCAGAGGACGGGGAGACTTACGAGGAGCTCGTAGAGTCTCTAAGAGTATACTTAAAGAACAAGGGCAAAACTCTACCATGGTAGATATGGCAAAGATAGAGATTTTAGTGGAAAGAGTTGATAATAAAGAGCTTAGGTTTATAGGCGAGAAAGTTCTTGAGGGTAAAAGGCTTTCCTTTGAGGATGCAGTAAAACTCTTCTACAGCTCAAACTTTAACTATGTTGCAAGCCTAGCGGAGCATGTAAACAGGAAAAAGAACGGCATGTTTGCTTATTTTGTGGTAAACCGTCAGATAAACCCTACCAATGTGTGCATATACCAGTGTAGCTTTTGCAGTTTTGGTGTGGTAAGGTCAGACCCAAGAGCTTACGAGATGGGTCTTGACCAAATACTGAAAAAGGTTGAAGAGACCTACAACATGGGCGGTAGGGAGGTTCACATAGTGGGGGGCATTCCACCTCACTGGAGGTATGAGGACTACGTAAACCTTGTAAGAGAAGTTAAAAGGAGTTTCCCCGAAGTTATTGTCAAAGCTTGGACCGCGGTCGAAGTGCATCACATGAGCAAGATATCAGGCAAGAGCTACGAGGAGATTCTTTCAGAGCTAAAAGAGGCTGGGTTGGATGCCTTGCCCGGTGGTGGTGCGGAGATATTCTCCGACAGAGTAAGGAAGATTATAGCACCCTACAAGGCAAATGCGGAGGAATACTTACAAGTGCATAAAACCGCTCATAAACTTGGTATACCCACCAACGCTACCATGCTCTACGGACACGTGGAGACCTACGAGGAGAGAGTGGAACATATGGAAAGGCTTAGGTCTCTTCAGGACGAGACTGGTGGATTTCAGGTCTTCATTCCCTTAGCCTATTGGCCACACGGCAACAGGCTGGGAGGAAGGAGGACATCCTCCGTAGATGACTTAAAAACCATAGCGGTAGCCAGGCTCTTTCTTGACAACTTTGAACACATAAAGGCTTATTGGGTAACGCTTGGAGAGAGAATAGCTCAAGTAGCTCTAAACATGGGTGCGGACGACCTTGACGGTACCATTGAAGAGGAAAAAATAGTGCACTCCGCAGGCACCAGTTCTGCGGTTGGTCATACAAAAGAAAAACTCATAAAGCTAATACGCGACGCCGGTAAAATACCCGTGGAGAGAGACACCTTTTACAAACCAGTGGCTATTTATGCCTGAAGTGTGCTCTTCTCCTCTATGAGCCTTTTCAAGCTTTTGGATATTTCCTTGACCACTGGCTCCAATTTTTCTTTTAATTCTAACAAACTTTTGTAGAGCTCTTCAGGGCTTACATCCCAAGTGCTTATAAGTTTGTTTTTAAGGTTTGTCATTTTAAAAAGGTCTGTGTAGTATTCTTGTGGTACAACGCCTGCTTCAACCAACTTGGAAAGACAATCATCTCCAAACTTTTTAATCCCAAACTTGGGTGCAAGATGCTTACATATTTCAAAAAGACTGTCATAAGCCACCTGATAGAAGTACCTTACTCTGTCGTAATACATGGGAGTTTTTGAAAACTGTTCCATTCCTTGAGAAAGGACAAAGTCTATTTTTTTAACAGACTCTTTTAAGTGCCTTAGCTTTTCGTTTAAAAGCTCAAAGTCTATTAATAGGGGGTTTTGTGTCTCCTTTTTGACAAACTCTACCACCGCTTTAGCATATTCTTTAAAAAGGTTTAAGCTACCGTTTAAAAACCGGTAGAGCTCTTCACTGTGGACGGTGCTTTTAAGGTCTCTGTACCTTATGTAAAACTGAGTCAGTTCTCCAAAAGCTTCTGGTTGTGGTGCGCCGGTTAGCTCCGCAATTTTCTGAAGGCAGTCCTTTGATGTGGTTTTTATGTTATAAACTGCAGAGAGGTGTCTGCATACCCTCATGGAGCTTTCAAAAGCTAAGTTAAAGTCCACCCTTACTTTATCTTGAATAAGTGGGTTTGACAAAAACTGCTCCTGCCCTACCGCAAGGTTTTTCTTAATGTCTGCGTATGCCTTCTCCAACTGTGTCAGACCCTCTAATATTAGGCTTATCTTTGGTTTTTTCTCTTTCAAAGTTTAACCTCTCTAAGCTCTTCCTTACTTATGTATTGCTGAAGTCTTTGCATGCTTACTGCCCTGCCACTAACCTCGTCTATCTCAACCAAAAGAGCGTTAA
>JANWYC010000165.1 GCA_025057245.1 Aquificaceae bacterium
CAGGTGGATTATCAGAGACCTGTAGTTTCCTTGGTTAACCTCTATCTTGTCGGAAGAGCGGTTTACTCCTTCACAATTGTTTGAAAGTATTGAGTAGGGTGCTTTTAAATCGTAGTTTCCGCCCGCCACCACGTAGAAGGGCAGTCCGCTCTTACACATTTTCACGAGTAGGTTATTGAGCCTTCCGTAGCTTTCTTTACTAAAGAACGCACCTACTGTTTTCTCTTCTGGATTACACAGGTCTTCCTTCCGCAGGTCTCCCCGCAGGTCCTCCTGCACGAAGAAGAACAGATAGTCTTTTAGCTCCTCCTCCAGCGTAGGCTTTGGAGGGAAGTTTACCTGCGTAAATTCGCCCATCTCTACGAAGCTCTTCATAGAGAGCGTAAGCTGGTAAAAAAGGTGCTGGCTATCCACTGGCTCTGAACCGTAGAGCTGAGCTAGTTTTATTGCGTAGTTAATCTTGTTCTTTCCTAAAGCCTTACAAGCCCGCTCGTAGTCTTGACCTCCCTCAAGCTTCATAAGATTGAAAAAGAGGAAGCCTAAAAAGTCCTCTTCCAACGCCTTAGCCCAGTCCACGAGAGGTATGGCATCTTCAAGCTCGCCGTATTCAAGAAGAACCTCAAAGGAGAGCTCTGGATTTTTGCCCCCTCTCTGGTTGTAGCTCTTTTGGTCCGCATCCCCTACGAATAAGGTCTTTATGCCAAAGTTTTCGCAGATTTCGGTTATCTTTTCGCGGTTATAGACGCCGTCTATGTGGAGAAGAAGCACGTTGTGCCTTTCAGGTCGTGTGCCCGTAGAGTGCAGAAGAGAGGAGTAGACCAGCTTATCGCTAAAGCCCTCTACCAACACCGCTCTGTCCGCAAAAAAGAGCTCCGCCTTGTTCTGGTCTGTCATCATGTACCAGCCTGCAAAGTCCCCGGCGTAGGTATAGACTTTGCCATCTACAACCCTGACAATTTGGGAAGGCCTTAACATAGAAAGGGGAATGGCGGAGTGAGTGCTAAAGAGGAGCTTAAAGCGGTCTGCGTTCTCATCAAAAAAGTTGATGAGCTTGTTCATGTATTCCTTGAGCAGGTTGGGGTGCAGGAAGGTTTCAGGCTCTTCTATGACAAATATGACCTGGTCCTGATTACCTATGCGCGGGTAGTTGAGTATAGCTTCCATAGTAAAGATTGCTTGCATGCCAGCGCTGAGCTGGTGAGGATTTAACCGCCTGCCGTCCAGCTCTACCTCAAAGGGGTCCCTTCTCACCACTACTACCTTCTTGCCCAGTATATCAGAGACGCTTCTACAGACATTATCCAAAGGCTGGTCGGGGTAGTTTTTCAGGAGCTTTACAAAGTCTATGCTCGGTGCTTGTTGTTCGGTCGGTAGAGGTTCATAAACGCCTTTAGTGCTTCTTATTTTGTAGCACTTATTTGCGGACGTTTCCATATCTAAGACTGCAGACCTATTTGGGTCGTTCTTCTCTTCCTCTTGCACCTGCCCTCCGTAAACTGCCCTGTTTACTGCGTCCAAGATGGTAGACTTGCCAGAGGCATTCTTGCCAACAATGGCATAGACTGGATAGTCTGAGAAGTCTATCTCCACCCTCTCGCCGAAGACTTTGAAGTTTTCTATCAATATTTTTGCCCTCACGCTCTTAAATTTTAACTGTCAATCTTGTTGAGGTCAACCACCAGTGAGAGAATGTTTGAGAATTATCTGATAAGCATACGACAACAATCTAATAAATATCCTGTCTTTGATTCTCAAGAGTTTTACCAAATAAGGTTGCTGACTATGGAGTATCGCTTTGTCTGATATCTAATGGTCTAATAAATATCTCAGCTTTAGCTTGCAAGAGTTTTCTGACTTCTTGTAAATACAGGTTCAAGTTATGAAATGCTTGAATATGAACTCTCGAAGAACATTAAACTCTCGTGAATCGGAGGCAAGAGTCCTACCAGATGGTTATGTATTGGCACAGTAAGTTCTTTGCTTATTCTGGAATGTTTTACAACTCCGCCTTGAAAACTCAAATCTGACTGAGTGGCTGACTAAGTGGAGTTATTACCGACTATAAAGTTCTCTCTATAAGGTCTCTGAGAAACTCTATGGAAAGAACCCTATCGTAGCTCCCTTCTTTGTTGTAGTTGTATATAAATCCCTTGTTAAAGTGTCCGAAGGCAACGCCGAAAAGGTAGGCTATGGCAACAGGGCAGGAAAAGAAAAAGTGCAGGTTTGCGTATGACTTTCTACCTCTCAGCTCCTGAATGGCGCTGGCAGTTTCTTTTGCTACACTCTTGAAGAGCTCCGGACTGAGGTTGCCTCTACCTTGCGTCGTAGTTAGAACAAGCATGTCACCCCTTATGCCTTCCCTCTCCAGAAAAGCCCTTATGTCCGAAACTGGGTTGTGATGAGCAAAGAAGAGAACTACCGAGAGGTCTTCGCCCGATGCTTCAAAAAGTTGTGTTTCCACAAACTCGTATCGGTTGGTATGCTCCTTTATCTCTCTTGTGTTTTCCAGCTCTATGGGATAGTAACGCTTACTACTAGGGTTGTAGTGGTATATTACAGAAGGCTTAGTGTGTCCGTAGAGTATGCCTAGAGCAAAGGCAAGGCTTGCTGGTCCGTTTATAACTATGTGCGCTTTTAATCTTCTCATAAGTATGTAATCCAGCTCTTTTACTTTTCTGACAAATTTCTCCGCTACTTCCTGCCAAAGGCTACCTTCCAATTTACCCGTCATCAAAACCAAACCTTCTTCCTGCAGACCAAGTATGTTTCTCAGGTTGAGAAGTTCCTGTGAATCTTTGAAAAACTCCTCTATGCGTAGTGGGTCTTTGCTAACCGCAAGGGGGACATCTACAAAAGGCTTACCCAGCCACTGACAGAGTTCCTCAAGGGTTTTAAGATGAAACGGTTCCGCAAGCCTTCTTTCCATTGACTTACAGATTTCCGCCTTTTCCTTAATGGAATCTACCTTTGTTAGCCTTCCATCTTTTCTTATGCCTCCACTCCAGCAAAGAGACGGG
>JANWYC010000166.1 GCA_025057245.1 Aquificaceae bacterium
AATTTCACACAGGCGTAGACATATCCGCGCCTTACGGAACACCCGTAGTAGCCTCTTCGGAGGGCAGGGTCATATACGCGGGCTGGATAAGGGGCTACGGTAAGACGGTTATACTCTACCATGGCTACGGCTTTGCCACACTTTACTCACACCTCTCGGACATAAAAGTTAACTACTCAGACAGGGTAACAAAAGGACAGATAATCGGCAATGTAGGCACAACGGGTAGAGCCTTTGGACCACACCTTCACTACGAAGTTCTTAAATACGGCATAAGACAGAACCCAGTTGCTTACTTGCCTTAAAGTTGTAAAAAAGCGTTAGGCTATAGTTTTTAGAGTAATCCTCTTCTTTTTAGTGCGTCGTCGTATATCCTTCTGTATAAGTGATTCCATTCCGGTGTTCCCTCCACTATCCTTTTTGAGTAAGACCTAATTCTTTCCCTTACTTCCTTATCTATCTCTTCCTCTTCTTTAACTGCGTCCATGAGTATATTCCTTATTCTATTTCTTATCATGCTAGGTTCTTCGTATATCTCCACCGTTGGGTCTGACATAATCATATCTTTTATCTTGTGAGCTACCTGATTCATCCTTTCGCGCCTACTCGTGTGTATATTCATTTCCTCTGCGAGCTTACTTCTAACAGTTTTGTATGCAGTTCTATAATCCATACTCGTCTCTTCAAGAAGTTCAAGTTTTTGTTTTAGTATTTCTTTGGTCTTTTCATCCAATAATCTTTCTTGCTCTTCAACCTCTTTAAATATGCTTATTATTTTCTTCTTGAAACTATACAAGTCTTCAGGCTCTACTACTTTTTCTATCTCATATAGTTCCTTTATTATCCTGTCCGCTATTCTCTCCACCAGCTTTTCTGGCAGTCTCATACACTTCCTCCTAAATCCTATCAATTATATCACAAAAAACTCTCAAGGACTGTTCTTACTTCTGGTGTGTAGCCACCTCCCTCCTCGTTAATTATCAAAGGTCTTTCCACAATAGGTTTTGGAGTTATGTTTTTTAGCGCATGTATACGGACTATTTTTGCGTTTTTATTAGTTTTTGGATAAAAAAACCTTAAAGAAGATGCGTTTATATTCCGCTCCTTAAGATATAAAATCACTTCTATGGTGCGTTCCGAAGCGATTAAAATGTTAAAACTTCCACCATCTCTAAGAAGGAAACTTCCTGATGTTATAAAATCTTTAAGAGTTGTATCCGTCTCGTGGTGATAGCCGTTTCCAGTTTGCATGTAATTGTAAAAGGGTGGATTTGCGATTACCACATCAAAAAAACCTGGTTTAAAAACCTTTTTTATATCTCTTATATCCAGTTCCACCACATGAACCCTCTCTCTCAATCCGTTTATTTCTATGTTGTGTTTTAAAAGGTTTATCATCCTCTTATCTCTTTCCACAGCCCATACAGAACATTCGTGTTTAAGACTTGTGAGTATGGAGAGAGCACCAAAGCCAGCACCAAGGTCAACCACTTTGTGTTTTTTTCTTATACCCTTAAGGTTTGCTGAGAATAGTAGCTCTACTACAGAAAGCCTGTGTTCTCTTGGTTGTCTAAACCTTACCTTACCCCTGAAAAAACTGAACTCTTTATACTCTTCCAAACTTCTCCAACAGCTCAAGAAGCGTCCTTGCCCTTTCCCTGAGTTTTTCAGACTCTTCTATCTCCTCCATAGTCTGCGCAGTTGCCAGCTTTTTCATGGCTTGGTCAAAGAGCTCTTTCTCTTTGCCCGGGTCAATCTCACCTATGTTGTAGGCTTCTTCCGCAAGGATTATTACCTTCTCCGGTGTTACGTCCACAAAGCCGTAGGTGACCGCAACGCCATTTTCCTGTTTTCCATCAAAGTAGACCAGACCCGGCTTCAACATAGTCATAAGGTGCATGTGTTTTTCTAGAACGCCTATTTCGCCTTCCGCAGTAGGTATGTTTACTGAGTAAACTTCGTTTGAAAAGTGTAGACCCTTAGGTGTAACTATTTCCACTTTTATCATAATGCTACAATTATATCATGAAAGCCTATCTGTTGGGTTCGTTGGGAAACATGCTCTCCACTACCCTTTTTCACGCTATGGCAGAGTTGGGCTACGAAGCTCTTATTCTGTGTGAACCTGAGGATACATACATCAGTCTGGGATTTTTCGATAAAGCGGAGGATATTGTTGACCTAAAAAAATGTAGTGAGCTGGGCGTTGAAGTCATAAGAAGACGAGTGGGTGGGGGTGCGGTTTTGCTAGCACCGGGGCAGGTTTTCTACCAGCTCATCCTCTCTAAAAGTAAAGTGCCTTTCAAGGTGGAGGATGCCTACAAAAAGCTCTCGCAACCCGTTATAAGGGCTTACGCAAGATTGGGTCTTGAAGTTGAGTATAAACCCATAAACGACATAGTGGTAAAGAAGAGCCAAAGAAAGATAAGCGGACAAGGTGCGGGTGATATAGGTAAGCTTTTTGTTTTTGTAGGTAACATACTCATAAAATTTGACCCTGACATGATGGCAGAGCTCTTCGCCATTGAAGATAGGGCTATAAGAGAAGAGGTAAGAAAAAGCCTTTGGGAAAACATTAGCTGGCTTCAGAGAGAATTGGAAGAGCCTCCTTCCAGTGAGGACATAACAAGGGCCCTCTTAGAAGAGTTTTCAATGGAGTTTGGACTTGAAGTCTGTCAACAGATACCGGAAGATGCATATGAGCTGGCTAAGGTTTTAAGGCAAGAGATGACATCCGCCGAGAGTATATTTGAAGATACGGGCAGAGAGCATAAGTTTATCAAAATAAGAGAGGGAGTATACATAAAAAAAGCTTAAGGTTTCTTCTGAACTATAGTTTGTCTAAAAATACTTTCTTATGCCTGATACTCAATAGTTTCAGAATTTGAATCTGACTACGGAACAATTCTCGTGTGTGAGGTGTTTATTAGACAGCTGGATATTTACATTGCAGTTCAATCATTCAACACATACGCTTGGTGAGAAATTGAAGAG
>JANWYC010000167.1 GCA_025057245.1 Aquificaceae bacterium
CAAGGCTTCTCATTCTTATAAACAAAGAGCTTGAAGAAAAGTCATGTCATTGCGAGGTTGTTGCGGAGCTTGACTGGGTGATTTCAGAAGACACGGTGGTTAGACCAGACCTTGTGGTTCTTTGCGAAGAGCCAATGGACTACATAAGAAAGCCCCCAGCTTTGGTGGCTGAAATTGTTTCAGAAAGCACGAGGAGGATGGACGAAGAGATAAAGTTTGAGCTTTACAGAGAAGAGGGCGTAAAATACTACTTGCTTCTCTATCCAGAAAACAGAAGCTGGAAGCTATACGAGAATGTCTCTAAAAGGTTTTTGCAAAGGGATGGAGCGGAGCTTGAGCTTAAAAACTTTAAGATAAACCTTGACATAGAGCGTGTATGGAGGTAGAGATGGAAGGTGTGGTGGCGTGGCTCATAATTACGCTTATAAAGATTGTGGTCATACTTGCCATAGTGCTTGGCGTGGGTGCTTATCTAACTTTAGTGGAGAGGAAGGTGGCGGCGCATATACAGAGAAGACCGGGTCCTATGGTGGTTGGCTGGCATGGGCTTTTGCAACCACTGGCGGACGGTCTTAAACTACTTACCAAGGAAGACCTTTTCCCAAGATACGGAAATCAGTTTCTGTATAACCTTGCTCTTGTTATGGCTCTTGTGCCTGCTACCTTGGTTTTTGCGGTAGTTCCCTTCGGTCCTGAGTTTGAAGTCTTTGGTATAAAGGTAAAGCCCATACTAACTGACGTTAACATAGGTCTTCTGCTTGTCTTTGCACTTGGTTCCATGGCGGTCTTTGCCATTGCCTTAGCCGGGTGGGCTTCCAATTCCAAGTATGCCCTGATAGGCTCTATGAGAAAGGCTGGTATAGTGGTATCCTACGAAGTGGTTATAACCTTTGCGGTGATGGGTCCTATAATACTTGCGGGCACTCTGTCTACTTACGACATAGTTCAAAAGCAGATAGAGCAGAACCTTTGGTATGTGTGGCTTCAGCCCCTTGCCTTTGTGGTTTACATGTTTGCCATGCTCGCAGAGACCGGTAGAGTGCCCTTTGACGTGCAAGAGGCGGAGGCGGAGTTGGTCACTGGCTTTACCGTTGAATATGGCGGTATGAAGTTTGGTCTCTTCCCGCTGGTGGAGTGGTACATAGAGGTTCTGTCCCTGTCCGCTATAGCGGTGGTTCTTTTCCTTGGTGGCTGGTCGCCCATAAACATACCCTTCTTGGGCTTCATAGACCCACTCTTTTTCCTTGGACCCCTTTCCCCCTTCGTTTGGTTTATACTCAAGGTTAGCCTGCTTTTCCTTTTTGTTCTCTGGCTACACTGGACTCTGCCCCGATACAGAATAGACCAGATAACGGAGACCGCATGGAAGGTTATGCTACCCATCACCTTTGTAAACCTTGTTCTTACCGCAGTCATAGCACCCCTTGTATGGAGGTAAGAAGATGGTAAAAAGGGTTTTTGAACGACCCCTTAGCTGGATAGAGAGAATCTTCTTCTTAGACTTTATAAGAGGGCTATCCGTAACCATAAGGCATGCCTTTAGAAAAACCATTACCACTCACTACCCTTACGAAAAGCTGACGCCACCTAAAAGGTTCAGAGGCTTCTTCGGTCATAAGGTGGTGGATGGTAAAGAACCGCAACCCGCCTTTGACGAGTGGGTAGAGAGGTTTAAAATTCAAGTAGAGCCCGGTAAGAGCAGGTGCGTGGTATGCATGCTCTGCAAAAGAGCCTGCCCCGTGCCACAACTTTTTGAGATAGAAGGAGAAAAACTGCCTGACGGCAAAAGAAGAGTTTCTGTGTTTAACATGAACCTAATGCTCTGCACCTTCTGCGGTTTTTGCGTGGACGCCTGCCCCGTGGACTGCCTTTTCCAGAGTGACATCCACGAGACCGCAAGCTACACAAGAAGGGACTCGGTTCTTGACCTTCAAACCCTTGAGAGAATTGGTAGAGACTGGCAAAGGCGTAGAGAAGAGGAGCCCGATAGAATATGGATAGATGATTACCAGAGGCAGAGGCTCTGGCACGAGAACGACCTTAAACTACCGGAGGTGGAAAGGTGATACAGTGGCTGGTGTTTCTGCTGTTTTCAACCCTTGCGGTAGTGTCCGCCCTTGGCGTGGTTTTTCTCTCTAACCCCATTTACGTCATACTAGCCCTGCTTTCAGTTTTAGTGTCCGTGGCGGGCATATTTTTTGTAGCGGGTGCGGAGCTGGTGGGTGCTCTGCAGTTGATTATCTACGCAGTAGCGGTCACAGTGTTTTACGTCTTTGTACTTACCGCAGTTCCGTGGGAGAAGGCTCTGAAGAAGGACCCCTTCTACAGAGTTGAAGGCTTGTTCTCTTTTCCACTCTTGCTTTTGCTCTATGCGGAGATGTTTCTTGTATTTCTCGTGGGCGTGAGCGTATCACCCAAGGGTCAGTTTAGGGAGTTTATAAAGCAGTTTGGCAACGCAGAGGTGGTGGGTGGTATACTTTTTAGCAAATATTTTCTTGCCTTTGAGCTTGTTTCTTTGGTTCTACTTATAGGTATGATAGGAGCGGTGATAATAGGAAGGAAGGAGGCACAGACTTATGAAAGTGATACCCCTTGAAGCCTACTTGGTGGTTAGCCTTGTCCTTTTTGGTTTGGGTGCCTTTGGTATGATAGTGCGTAGGAACATGGTAACCGTTCTTATGAGTATGGAGCTGGCTCTGAACGCAGTGAACGTCCTGTTCGTGGGTGCGGATGCCCATCTTAGCCTTGTTGACGGTCAGGTCTTTGCCCTTTTTATCTTAGCCCTTGCGGCGGCGGAGGCTGCGGTGGGTCTTGGTATAATAATAGCCATATTTAGATTGAGAAAAGTAGACTCCACGGATGAAGTGGTAGACATGAGGGGTTAACATGGAAATATTCGTTCTTCTTTCGCCCCTAATAGCCTTTGTGCTAATAGGCTTGTTT
>JANWYC010000168.1 GCA_025057245.1 Aquificaceae bacterium
ACTACTTACAAATAACCGGTGAAGGTCCCCCGGGTAAGGTTATAAGAGTAAAGGTTCTATAAAACGAGAGTTTTTCTAAGGCGAAAGAGATAAGGTTTGTAATTTGCACCGCTGTAAAGGGCTGTGTCTCAAGAAGTAGTAAATATGCCAGAAAATTAGTAGCATATTTTTACAGTCAAAAACCATCAGTAAAAGTCCAGACAAACCGCTGTAGTAGTATCAGGTTTATTTTGCGTGACTGGATAGAGCCTTCGAAGCTAAACTTTACGTGGCTTCCCCCATGGGCTATGGAATTATTGCTGAAGCGAGTAAAGTTTTAAAGTGTAAGTCAAAGCACCTTAAGTGTATGGAAACATCAAGCACAAGATAGCGTCTTTGAACGAAGTAGACCAAAACTCTAAAGTGTTTGAATATAAGGCTTTAAAAAGCATTTTTCTGAATGATGCTAATATGGATAAAGCTTTAAACTTTCAAAGTAGTTCATATAAGCCCTGTTTATGTAAACGGTTCCGTCCTTGAAAAGCAAAAGCAAGCCAACATCCTGGTTTTCTCTTATGAATTTCTCAAGCGTTTGGTTATCCATAGCCAGTATGGCGGTTTGGTATGCGTCTGCGAGTGTGCAATTTTCATAAGCTACGGTAGCTTGAAGTAGGTTATTGTCTTTACCTATAATGTGTTTTCTGAAGTAGTTGCCACCAGTGGAAAGACACAGGTCTTTTGCATTGTATCCTTCCATCAGCGTTGAGTTGTTTATTGGGTTAAACACCGAAAGAAGTCGCCTATGCCCCCAAACCTTAAGGTCTCCCGCTATGGAAACAAAACCAGAGTCTGTTTTAAGACGCTCGTAAACCTTTTGCACCGCATAGCCCTTCCCCAAACCGCCTAAATCTATAGCCATACCTTTCTCTAAAAGACAAACACGATTGCCTTCAATTTTAACCTTTCTGTAGTCTATAAGCCTTTTTGCCTCCTCTTCTTTCAGTACGCCCTTTCTCTTAAAGTTTACAGTGTAGCTACCCACCGTTATATCAAAAAAACCATAGGTTTTCTCAGAAGCTCTCAAAGCATACCTTATAACCTCCACGGTTTCCTCAGATGCGTTTAAACAGCCGTATCCAGCCTTCTGATTTATCATTGAAACTTCAGATGTATCTATGTAGTCTGACAGCTTCTCTTCTATACTTTTCATGATTCTAAAGGCTTCGTAAGCGTGCTTTTCATCCGCAAATTCAACAACCGCATAAGTGCCCATTATGTGAAAGAGCTTTTCTTGAGAAAAAGAAAAAGAGAAAAAGATGAAAATTAGGACAAGGGTCATTTCTTGCCTTTAGGTCTTTCGTGCTTGTGTTCTATAACCTTCACATCAAAGTCTTTTATTGATATCTTAACTGGCTTTACACTTCCACCTTCAAAAACAAAGGTTAACATGGGAAGTCCCTCAAGGCTTGAGAGGAGCTCCTCGTCACCTAAAACACCCCTAACAAAACCCATACCGAACAGCACTGGCTGGAGGATAAGGCTTGGCTTTTTATCGTATTTAAGAACCCTTTTTAGGTCTTGGTTAAAGTGGAGTTGAACCTGGTCGTGAGGCATCTCGCCAAAGTAAGCCATGTATACGTGAAAGGGCTGAATAGCCTTGAGCCTATCTTCCAGACCATCACCACCTTTTATGTAGTATGCTTCAACTCCAAGGGTTCTCAGGGAAGCGGTAAGAGAAGCGGCGAAAAGAGCGCATAGGTCGGAGGTTTCCATATACACGACCGCTATGCGGTTGTATTTCATACTCTTCAAATGCTTAGCTATCTCCACGCTCGCCCTTATCCTTGAGTTAGCCCTTTCAGGCACCAGAAAGGGATTAACCTGTTGCGCGTAGCCGTATGAGACAACGGATAACAGAATAATTCCAAGTGTTATTAGACTTCTCATGGTTATATATTTTACAGCATTTTTGAATGCTATTTGAAGTCTGGAACTTGAACGACTCAGAATAGGGTTTTAACTTCACAGAGGTCAGATATATACTGGACAAGATGGTGTGTCCAATATCCAATCGTCTAATAAATCTCTGATTCATAAGGAGTTCTTGCATAATCAAGCTCAAATTTTGAAGTTTCTGAGTGAGAAAGTATTTTTTAGACAAAGAAGGACAACATGCTTCTAATCTCCTTTAACAAATTAACAGCTCCAACTTGAGCCGGGCCCTTCAGATTTCAAAAGCTTGTTAGCGGATAGGAAATGCTCTAATCGTATGACTTTTGCTATAATCTTTTAAACAAACCATTGCGGAGGCAAGCATGAAATTGCACGAGCATCAGGCGAAGGAAATTTTAAAAAGGTTTGGTCTCCCCGTTCCAGAAGGAAGGGTAGCCTTTAGCCCACAGCAGGCAGTGCAGGTGTGCGAAGAGCTGGGTGAGTTTCCCCTCGTGGTAAAGGCTCAGGTGCATTGTGGTGGAAGGGGTAAAGCGGGTGGCGTGAAGATTGTAAAAAACATTCAAGAGCTTGAGCAAGCAGTTGAAAGCATGTTAGGTAAAGTTCTAAAGACGTTCCAGTGTCCAGACGGAAAGCCCGTCAGCAGGGTTTGGATAGAGAAGGCGACCAACATACAGAAGGAATACTACCTTTCCATAACCCTTGATAGAGCGATTTCAAAGCCAGTTCTTATGGCTTCCGCAGAGGGCGGAATGGAAATAGAAGAGGTAGCAAAGGAAAAGCCAGAAGCTATACACATGATGCACATAGACCCAGCCCTTGGTCTTATGCCTTCTCAGGCAAGGAAGTTAGCCTTCAAGCTCGGACTTCCAGTAAACGAGTTCGTAAAGCTTGCCCTTGCACTATACAGAGCATACATGGAGCTAGATGCAAGCCTTGTGGAGATAAATCCCCTCGTGCTTACAAGGGAGGGCAACCTTATACTGCTTGATGCCAAGGTAGAA
>JANWYC010000169.1 GCA_025057245.1 Aquificaceae bacterium
CGTCCCCCGAAAAAATTAGGGGCTTTTCTTACCGCTCTTGGCTTTATATTCTCAATAGCTATACTCTTCACAGGCTGGATGCTAAGACTCATCTTCTTCTACTGAGGAGGGGTGGCCGAGTGGTCGAAGGCGGGTGATTTGAAATCACCAGTGGGTTCACAGCCCACCGGGGGTTCGAATCCCTCCCCCTCCGTTTCAAGTTCAGATACACTGTTAAGTTTGGCACTTTTTCTGCAGTGTTTGCTTCACAAAGCATAGTTCAGAGGTAAGACACTTATATATATGCTTGACTATGCAGTTATAGGCGGCGGGATAGGCGGTGTTTTAGCTTCTGCGGTGCTGTCTCATATGGGTAAGGATGTTATGCTCTTTGAGGCTCTTGACTACCTTGGTGGATGCGCAGGAACTTTTAAAAGGGGCGGTTTCTATTACAATGCAGGTGCCGCCACTTTTGTGGGGAAGGAAGAGCATCTACCAGTTGGTAAGTTAGCCAAGTATTTGGGTGTTGAACTCCCGGTAAAACCCATAGACCCAGCTATGGTGGTTTACATAGAAGATAAGGTCATAAAGAGGTGGAAGGATGCGGACAAGTCTCTTTACGATATAGAAACTGCCTTTCCGGGCATAAAGCACGGCGGTTTTTGGAGAAGGGTTCATCAAGTAAGCCAGTCTCTCTGGAGCATTTGGCAAGATACTCTACCATACCCCCACTACCTATCACCTATAAAAAGTTTTTTTAAACACACGAAGGATTTTCTCTCTGTGTTTATGTGTAACTTCCTTGATGCAAAGAAGGTAGCCAGTGTGTATTTAGGACGCTTTAACTCCGACTATGAGCTGTTTTTAACTCATCACACGCTTATAACCGCTCAGGGCTTTTTGGAAGAAGTGCCTTTTTCTGTAGCTTCTCTCGGTCTTACCTATCCAAACCTTACCAACTACTATGTAGTGGGTGGTATGGGAAAGTTATTAGATGCCTTTGCTCAAAGGGTGAAGAGCATAGCTTTTAAAACCAAAGTTAAGTCTATAAAGAGAAAACCTTGGGGCTTTGTGGTAGAGACCAACAGGGGGAACTACGAAGCTAAAAGAGTAATACTTAACACGACCATATGGAACGCAGGAGAGCTAATAGAAGAGCTGAGAGACTTTTCAGAAAAGGCAAAAAGAAGATATTCGAAGATATGGGGTGCATTTGTTGTATACATGACCGTGGAAGGAAGCTTGCCAGAAGACTTTGCACACCACCACTTAATGCTTTTCAGAGAACCTATACCTTATACGGGAAGCAGGTCTCTCTTCCTTTCTATCTCCGAAAAGGATGACCCTGTGTTGAGTAAGGATGGCACAAGGAGTATAACCTTGTCCACTCACACCAAGCTTGAGCTGTGGGAAGGGCTGTCCAATGAAGTTTACGCAGAGAAAAAGGAGAGAGCTACGGAATATGCTCTTGAGCTGGTATACAAACACCTACCAGAGTTGAGAAATCTTAAGGTTTTGAACCTCTTTGCGGGCACGCCTAAAACATTCAAGACATACACGCGTAGATACAGAGGCTCTGTAGGTGGAGTTCCAGTTATTAAACAGAACTTTCCCTTTAGATATCCATCCCCCCTAACACCTGTGCCGGGAGTATACTTGGTAGGAGATACAGTCTTCCCTGGACAGGGTTGGCCCGGCGTTAGCATGGGTGTGGTTAACCTATTAAAGTTTATAGAAAAGGACTTTAAGTTATGCTAAGAATAAGGGTAAAGGAATGGCTTTACATAATGCTTTTTGCACTCATACTGGGTTTCTGCATTTCTGGTTTTATAGCAAGTCTTTACGAAGAGAAGATTCAACCCATGCTTCTAATGGGTGTTATAGTCTCCTTTTACGTGTTTGTATTTTCTTTTATTACCACCGAGTTAAACAACAGATGGCTTATAGAGAGAGTCCCAAAACTTCTAAGAACACCTTTTAGTCTGCTCTTAGCCTTTGTCTCTGGCTTCTCTGGTGCTATGTTAGGTTATTTAAGCGATAGGGTTTTTAAAATAACCTCCGTGGAGCTGAGCTTTGACAAAGCTATAAGCCTATCCTTCTTTCTTGGAATCATCACCTCGTCTGTAGGATACCTCTTGTATAAACTCATCACCCTTCAGAGAAGGGAAGAAGAGAGCAGAAGACTTTTACTTGAGGAACACATTAGAAACCTTGAGGGGCAGATAGCACCCCACTTTATGTTCAACACGTTAAACGCAGTGGCGGAGTTGGTTTGGCAGGATGCGGAGAAGGCGGAGAAGTCTATACTTAGTCTTGCCAGGCTTCTTAGAAGAAGCCTACACCTTGAGCCTTTAATAACTCTTGAGGAAGAGATAAACCTTCTTAAAGACTACTGGAGTTTGATGAGCTTAAGGTTTACCGGTCCTATAGAGCTCCAGTTGGATGTTGACGAAAAACTTTTGGGCATAACAGTTCCTAAGTTTTCCCTTCAAATTTTGGTAGAAAATGCACTAAAACACGGCTTAAAACTTAAGCAAGGCAGGGTAAAAGTGCGCGCCTATTCTACGGATTCAAAAAACATATTGGAAGTGGAAGACAACGGCTGTGGTTTTAACGAACTAAAAGAGGGTGTAGGTTTGTCAAACTTAAGATACAGGCTATCCCTTTGTGGTGGTAAGCTAACATACAGCTCTCAAAATGGTTCTACGGTATTCCGAATTATATTGTAAAGGTTTTTCTGTTCGTGGCAAATGCTTTGTCTAAAAAATACTTTCTGATGTTTCATAATCAGCAGCTTCAGAATTTGAGCCCGACCATACAAGAATTTGTAAAACTCTTATGAATCAGAGACGAGAGATTTATTAGACAGTTAGATATTAGCACGGCACACGGCAAAACCTAAGAAAACCTTTTCGTAAGAT
>JANWYC010000016.1 GCA_025057245.1 Aquificaceae bacterium
ATAGAAGGTATCCTACCACATGGCTAAAGATTATGCTTCCCATGCTTATGTTAGTAAAGCTCATGAGTAGAGGAGAGACTCCCAGAAAGGCACAGAAGGAAACGCCTAATGGTAGAAGCACATGCCTGTGTAAAAGGTTGCCTTCTGAAGGGAAAATCCTCAGCCCCAGAAGTATATACAGTGTGGCTAAGAAAGAAAGCCAGAAGGAGTAGGAACGCACGAAGGAAGGTTCAAAGAGTAAAAGGATGCTGGCAGAGGAAAGGAGTATGCCAATACCATTGGGTCTTCCTTCCCTTAGCTTTACTATAACCCAGAAGAGGAGCATAAGCCACGCTCTAAGCACGGGTGGTTCGTGAGGCACTAAGAATACCACGTATAGGCTCACTCCAAAAGCTCCCAGTATAATACCGTAAGGATAAGGAAGGAGAAGCTTAAGCACGAGGAAGACCATAGCCAAATGAAAGCCAGATATGACAAGAAGATGAACCAGTCCTGTTCTTGCGAAAGCATACTGCACATCGTGAGGCAAGATGTCCCTCGATTCTCCCATAAGGTAGGTAAGCACTAAAGACTTTGTCTGATGGTCTTCAAACTTCTCTTCTATGCGTCTTAAATAGACGTCTCTAACGCTACGTTCTAACTCCACAAGACCCAGCACGTCCTTATAGCTACCTTCTACAAAAACCCTGCTACCTTCAGCTTTTACCTTGGCATGCATAGAAAAGGCTTTTGAAGGAAGCTCCGTTGTGTTATACAGTGTAAGAAGGGCTTTTTTGTGGTAGAGTTCTGGAAAGTCTCCGCCTATTACTTCCACAGTTACTCTGAGCTTTTCGTCAGCCAAGTGAGGCACTGATGCTATCAAGAGCTCTACCTTGCCTTCCTCATCAAACCACAAAAATCTCTCTTCCCTCTCCACCCTCCACAGGGCAAGGATAAAAATAAGAGAAAAGAGAAAAATCTGTAAAAACTCACCCCTTTCTGGCAACGAGAAGGTATACCGCTCCAAAAAGCCTTCTCTGAACCTCCACCACATTAAACCCTTCCTCCTTTAACTCCCTCTTCACCTCTTCCAAGCTGAGTGCGTTCTGCAAAGAATGAATGAAAAATGCCCACTTATCCCTTCCAAATAGCAAAATACCCAAAGGTTTTAGTGGAAACTCCATAAGAAACACCAAAATAGGTTTAAGGGAAAACCTGTTAATGTCCAGAAGAGCGAGCTCGCCACCTTCTTTAAGAACTCTTCTTGCCTCTCCGAGAAAAGCTTTTCTGTTTATAAGGTGTCTAAACACGAGGGAGAGAGTTATAGAGCTAAAACTACCTTCTTTAAAAGGCATGTTTTCGCCATCCGCCGCCAGAAAATGACAAACTTTACACTTCTCCTTTGCCAGCCTGAGCATGGGAAGGGAAAGGTCTATACCCACCCTTAAGCCTCTGTTTTGAGACTTTAGAAGCACCTCACCAGTTCCCGTTCCCACATCCAACCTGTTTCCTTCATGAGAAAGCATGTCTAAAAGTTCTCTCTGCCATAGGTCTATCTTGCCAAAGGTTACTAAGTTAAGAAAAAAGTCGTATTTCTTGCTTACTACAGAGAAAACGTCCTCAACCGTCTTCTTGGTAATCATGGCTCACCTCCTACTCACTTAGGAGCTCCGCATAGGTTAAAAGCCGCTCTTTAGTTCCGTTCCTTCTGTGAGAAGGAAACTTGTGATTGCACACCGTGCAAAGCTTGTATAGAAATATATCCTCCACGCCTGACCGTTTTAACCTTAAAAGGGTCTCTTCCTGCGTATCCATGTAGTGCCTGTTGTTTTTGTAATGTATACAAAGAAAGTGTTCTTTAAACTCTTCACCCACTTCATAACAGCAGGCTTTTGCGGACGGTCCTACGAAGGCTAAAAACCCACTCAAAGGCTCAAGTTTTGAAAGCTTCTCCAAGGTTCTTTCTACTATTCCCTCCTTTAGACCCCTCCAGCCCGCATGGATGACCGCTACGGTTCTCTTCCCTAAAAGGGCTACGGGAACGCAGTCTGCAGTTCTCACGCCTATTTTAAGCCCTCTTTCTTGAGTAATAATGGCATCGCCTTCTAACTTTTTCCCAACGCTGTCTATCATGTGAACCTTTGAGGAATGCACCTGTTTAAGTGTGAAGACTTCCCTATCATCTTCCCACTTTTTAAGCACGAGCCTTGAGCTTTCTCTCTTTAGTTCAAAAATCACAGAAGTATTTTTGCCTTTTCTGAAGTTCTTTCCACACATTCCATCACCAAGCCAGTAAATCCTTTCTCCTCCAGCGTCTTTATACCTTCTATAGTAGTGCCTCCTGGTGAGGCTACCTTAGTTACCCACTCCTCTGGATGCCCGCCTAAACTTTTTAAAAGTTGACAAGAGCCCAACACAGTATCTAACGCTATAGACTTAGCCATCTCGTAAGAAAAACCTCCCCTCACGCCAGCCAGCGCAAGAGCATGGATAAACTTAAACACAAAGGCAGGACCCGAACCCGCGAGTGCGGTAAAAAGGTCAAAAAGTTCCTCCTTTATCTCGTATAGGTTTCCGCACGCCGAGAAAACGTTGAAAAATGTCTCCCTTTTCTCATTTTCCACTTCACCGAAGGCACAGGCTATAACTGCCCTGCGGACAAGAACGTTTATGTTAGGCATAAGTCTTATCAGCTTAGAACTCTCACACAGCTCCTGAATACTTGAGAGCTTCATACCCGCCACTACGCTTATAAGGATTTTATCTTCAAGCTTGCCTTTCAAAGCATTAAGCACATCCACCGCATCCTTGGGCTTTACCGCTAAGAGTATCCACTGGGTGTTTTCAACCAGAAAATCCAGCTCTTTAGCTACACCAAAGCCTTCCCTAAGAGCTTTGTGGTTTTTATCCTCGTCAATTTCATGCACAAGGACTTCCGCCATATCCTTCAAAGCTTTAGCAAAAGCCTCACCCATATTCCCGTATCCTATCACACCTATCTTCATCCTGCCCTCCTAAGTTTTGACAACAGTCTTTCCCAAAAGCTTGGTCCATGATACCTTATGTTTAGAGGTAGCTTCAATAAAGCTTGAGTAAGGTCTCTGGAAAAAGCTTCCTCGAAAGGGTTCTGGTTTACTATATACCTTATAATTTTGGGATTGTATTTTATACTACCCATGTACTTTACCTCCGCGTTGGTAAACTTCTCACAAACCACCTTTATGCTCTCAAAAACCTTTAAGCCCTCTTCTGTATTCTGAACTTTGTTTACCAGCACGTAAAACTCCTTTATCTTTTCATCCTGATTCAGCACCTTTATAAGACCGTAGGCGTCTGCTATGGCGGTAGGTTCTGGCGTAGTCACTATCACAGGTATTTGAGAAGAGGAAACAAGGGCAAGGGTGTCCGAGTGTATGCCTGGTGGTGTGTCAAATATTACCCAGTGGTAGTTTGCCTCTGCGTACTCCTGAAGTCTGTATATAAGGTTTCTGAGTTGAGAAAGTGGTAGGTTTACCAGTTCCCTAACACCACTGCCGCTGGAGATAAAAGACAGCTTCTCATCTATGTGAACTACCACTTCCTCTAAGGAAACCTCACCCATAAAGTAGTGGTATAAGTTCTTTGAGGGTGTTATGCCTAACATAATGTGAACGTTGCTAAGACCCAAATCACCGTCTACTATAAGCACTTTGTTACCGTTTTTACTTACTATTTTCCCTATGTTTATGGTTATAATGGTTTTTCCCACACCTCCTTTGCCACTGGCTATAGACATGTATCCCGTTTTTCTGTCTTTGGTTTGAGCTCTGAGGAGATGAAGTGCCTGTTCTTCCATCAGACTACCTCCAGAAATAGCTTTGCTATATATTCGTAGCTTGCCATTACTATGTCTTCGGGCACTCTTTGTCCTGTGGTAAAGCAGAGTATGGGTAGCTGGGTTCTATAGGCTACGTTTATGGTAGTGCCAAAGTATCCAGTCTCGTCCATCTTGGTAAATATAATACCTGCGGGTTCTGCCACGCTGAAGCTTTCTATGACCTCATACTGCACTCTCTCCTCCACGTTAGCGCCAAGGGTTATGTAGATTTTGAGTGCTGGCAATCTGGCAAAAAAGGGTGAGAGTTCTTTCACCCTTATCTGGTTATAGTGACTTCTACCACCAGTATCTACCAGAACGGTGTCGAGAGAAGACAGCTCTCCTATACACTCCCTCAAGCGATGAGGTGTATCCGCAACTCTGAAGGGAAGCTCCATTATGTTTGCGTAAGTTCTGAGCTGTTCCACCGCACCAACCCTGTAGCTGTCTATGGTAATAAGACCCACTCGCTTGCCTGCCATTTTGAACCTGTATGCTAACTTGGCTATAGTAGTGGTCTTTCCCACGCCAGTTGGTCCCAAAAGGGCAATCACACTAAAGTCGTTGTCAAAGAAATTATCCACTATCTTCAGATTTTTACTGAAGCCTTCCACCAAAGACTCTAAATTCTCACCCTTAAGGTCAAGCCTTTTTAACTCAAAGTCGTATCCACAAGCGGACTCTACTATCTTCTGTGCAATATCTCTAGAAACACCCCTGTTTATGAGCTTGTTCATAAGATACAGAGCTCTTATGGAATACTCCCCCTCCAAATCATCTTTTTTTACCTCCTCCTTCTCCGTTTTTTGTTTTTTGACCATTTCCATAACTTCTTTAAGGTTTTCTTTTAGCTTGCTTATTTCCTGATACAGGCTTTCCTCTTTGTTCAGCTCCTTGGCAAAGTCTTCTTTATCAGGTATGCCTACAGTTATCTCCAACTTTGACCTTTTGAGAAAAGGTAAGAAAGGCACTAAATCCTGCTTTACGACTCTGGTGGACAGTATAACTGCTTCTGAGCCATACAAGACTCTAACCTCCTCCACAGCCTCCTGAAGGGAGTCCACCAAAAGCTTTTTAATCTTCATCTATAACACCTATAACTTTGAGATTTAGCTGTCTATCAAGTTCATTATAAGACAGCACTGCGAGGCTTGATATGTAGTTTTCAAGCACTTTCCTTATGTGTTTCCTTATGCTTCCCGAGGTTATTATCAGAGGCATAGCCTGATACTGGTTAAACTTTACCACTTCCTGAGATATTTTAGGATAGACTTTATTCACCAAAAGGTCGAGAAACTCGTCCTCCCTACCTTCCTGAACGTAAGCGGTAAGCTTTGCTTCCAGCTTTGGAGCTAATATCATGGCATAGAGCGTTCCGTCAGTAACGTAAAGTCTGGTTATCCTCTTAGCCAGTCTTTGTCGCACATACTCTGTAAGGGTTTCTGGGTCTTTTATCTGTTCTATGTAGTCCGCAAGTGTTTCAAGAATGGTAACCAAGTCGTTTATGGGTATGCCTTCTCTAAGGAGGTTCTGAAGCACCCTGTGGAGAACTGATACTGGCACTATGTCTGGCACAAGACCCTGAACCGCTCTGGGATACTTTCTTGAAACGTTATCCACCAGCTCCATAACCTCCGCCCTACCTAACACTTCATGAAGGTTTTTCTTTATGGTCTCGCTTATGTGTGTTATAATCACAGTGGATATGTCAACTACCATGTAACCAAGCCTTTGAGCTTTGTCTTTCATGTCTTCTCTTATCCAGTATGCCTTAAGCTTAAAGGATGGGTCTTTTGTTTCTATGCCCTGAAGTGGCTCTTTTGCACTACCTAAGTCTATGGCAAGCCAGTGTCCGGGAATTATCTCAAAAGTGTCAACCTCTATACCCCTTACCAATATGCGGTATTGATGTGGTTTGAGACGCAGGTTATCCCTGATGTGCACCAAGGGAATGACCACGCCATACTCGCTGGCAAGCTGTCTTCTTATGGTTTTTATCCTATCTGGCACATCCCCTCCCTGAGTTTCGTCCACGTAAGGTATGAGACCATATCCTATTTCAAGGGCTATAGCCTCAGGCTGGGTGACGAACTCCTCTTCCTTTTTCTCCACCGCTGGTTTTTTCTGCTCTTTTAAGATTTCCTCTAACTTTCTTAACTCCTCTTCTTTAAGAGACCTATTCAGCGCATAGTATAGACCTCCCATAAGACCAGCCATAAAGAAGAAAGGTAGCTTGGGAAAGCCTGGTATGAGACCTATAAAGGCAAGAAGCGCAGAAGAGAAAAGGAACACCCTTGGTTCTTTGGAAAACTCTTTAAATAAAACTTTACCTAACTCTTCACGGGAGGAAGACTTGGTGACTACTATACCTGCGGATGTGGAGAGCATGAGTGAAGGTATCTGACTAGCAAGCCCTTCACCCACAGTAAGCAAGGTGTAAGTTTGTAGAGCTTCGGAAAAGCCCAAACCCCTAAATATAAGTCCTACCACAAGACCACCTACAAGGCTAAGAAAGAGTATTATTAGAGCTGCTATGGCGTCTCCTCTTATGAACTTACTCGCACCGTCCATAGCACCAAAAAAGCTGGCTTCTTGCTCAAGCTGAGCCCTTCTTCTCTTTGCCTCTTCCTCGTTTATAAGTCCTGCGTTCAGGTCTGCGTCTATGCTCATCTGCTTTCCCGGCATGGCATCAAGGGTAAAACGAGCCGCCACCTCCGATACCCTCTCCGCACCTCGGGTTATAACCACAAAGTTAATGACTATGAAAATAAGGAAAACCACCAAACCCACCACCACATCCCCTCCCACGACAAAAGCACCAAACCCTTCTATAATATGACCAGCCGCTGATGTTCCTTCGTGTCCGTATAGAAGTATTCTCCTTGCCGCTGCAATGTTTAGGGATAGTCTGAGAAGAGTTCCAAGAAGAAGTATGCTAGGAAAGGCTGAGAGTTCAAGAGGTTCTTTTATAAAAGTGCTAAGCACCAATACAGTCATTGAAAAGGTGATGCTAAGAGCAAGCAAAAGGTCAAGCAAAATGGTAGGGATTGGTAGTATTATGGCTGAGAGTATAAGCACGAAGGCAACTATTACCCAGCCTTCTCTTAACATACTGAGTATAATATAACTTTTTGTTCTTGCAAGGGTGAAAATTTGAAATAGACTGTCTAAAAAAGGCACGAAGAGTTGTTTTGTCTGAAAAAAATACTTTTTGATACATCATATAATTTGAGCCTGACCATGGGGGAACTGGTAAAACTCTGGTGAATCAGAGAGGAAAGGTTTATTAGTAAGTGTTAAACGAAGCGAACGCAAAATCTACAAAGTGGTTGAATAAAAAGCCTTAAAGTCTGAGGATAGACTCCGCAGTTTGGAAAGCCATCTGTCCTATAGAGAAAAGTTTCTGCCTATCTATACCAGTAAGCGTTTCCATGTTTATCAGGTCTGCTTCTATGAAAGGGTTAGCAGAAGCCTGTAAATCTTTAAACTTCTCTTCCAATGCAATAGAATAGTTAAGTATGCTCCTAAGTTGTTCATTCTTTCCAGTATATCCATCTATGATTTCCTGATTTACCCTAACTTCTCTAAGGAAGGATATTTTGTCCACATTCAGTATCTCGTCAATTAGTGAAAAAAGACCCATAAAGTATGCTTCAGACTCATACTTTGGGTTTATTATTTTTGCAATGTTCTCAGCTATAATAGCCCTCACAAGAGACTTTTTCCAAAGCTCCGGATTTTCCACAGCTATAAAGTCGTTCATCGCAAGAACCATAAAGTAGTTTTTCAGGCTTCTGAGACCTATGATAGCACAAGCCTGTTCCACACTCTTTATTTCTTTAACAGTTGAATAATGAGCGGAGTTCACGAGACGGAGGATTTTAGTTGCCATACCAACATCCGTAGAGATTAAACTAGCTATCTCTTTGGGACTCTGCGTAGTATGCACGGTTGCCATAAGTTTTAATAGAGTGGCTTTCAGATAGGGTGCAGTTTGAAATTCCTTAAGGATTATAGGTTTTTCCAGATACATTCCCTGAAAAAGGTTTCCGACAGAGAGGGCATTATTGTACTCTTTTTCATTTTCTATCTTAGAAATCAGCAGGGTCTTACGCTTAGCCTTTGCTAAGTCAATAACCTTTTGATTAAGCTTTTTCATGTCTACGGAGATTATATGCACTTTATCAAACAGCCCCATTATCTTCTCGTTGTTTAATTGTCTTTCATCCACGCTAAATATGGTACCCTGCTGTATATACTTATCCACAATGTTTATAGCTTGTTTATACACCACATCTCCTATAGGTATTTGCGGTTCCATGATTTCTATTATGAGCTTCCTGTTGTCAAGAGACTCTATAGACTTGTTAATTAGTGAATCCAGAGAAACGTTTATCATTATCCTCTTACCCTCACCTACCCTATCTATTCCTTGCTCGAGGATTATCTCCATTATTATGTAAGTAGCCCTGCTGTATGGCACTTCTTTGGGATATTCGTGCATTCTGTCTTTTTTTCTGAGAAAGATTTCAAAAGCAACCCTGTTTCCTGCTTTATCAAATATGGGCTGTTTTGCTATAAGAAAGCTCATCAAACACCTCTTTAAGTTCAGGATACAGAGGAAACTGATTACAAAGTTCTATTACCTGCTCCTTGACTTCTTGAATCCTTGCGTCGTCTTTTGGGTTTTCTATAACTTTTGCTATAAGTCTTGCTATAAGCCTCATCTCGTCCTCTTTCATACCTCTAGTAGTCATGGCTGGTGTTCCTATTCTTATACCACTGGTTTTTGTAGGTGGTAGTGGGTCAAAAGGCACTGCGTTTTTGTTAACGGTTATGTTTGCCTTTCCTAAAGCATCCTCTGCCTCTTTACCAGTTATACCTTTGTTTCTAAGGTCAATAAGAACTATATGGCTGTCTGTTCCGCCAGTAACTACCTTGTAGCCCATTTTGAGAAATTCCTCAGTCATGGCTTGTGCATTAAGAACCACCTGTCTTGCGTAGGTTTTGAACTCTTCAGTCATAGCTTCTTTGAAGGCTACCGCCTTGGCCGCTATTACATGCATAAGAGGACCGCCTTGAGTTCCTGGGAAAACGCTTTTGTCTACTTCTTTTGCAAACTGTGCCTTACAGAGTATAAAACCACTTCTTGGACCTCTTAGGGTTTTGTGAGTTGTAGATGTAACAAAATGAGCGTGGGGTACGGGGTTAGGATAAACACCTCCCGCTATAAGACCGGAATAGTGAGCCATGTCTACCATAAGGTATGCACCCACATCCTCCGATATGTTTGCTATTCTCTCCCAGTCTATAACTCGAGGGTATGCGGATGCACCAGCCACTATCATCTTTGGTTTATGCTCCTTTGCCAGCTTCCAGAGCTGTTCGTAGTCTATTAGCTCCGTTTCAGGGTTTAGACCGTAGTAAACCGCATGGTATATTTTTCCAGAAAAGTTTACCCTTGCACCATGAGTAAGGTGCCCTCCATGAGCCAGGTCCATGCCCAGTATTATATCTCCCGGCTTGAGGAAAGCCATGTAAACGGCCATGTTTGCCTGAGAGCCAGAGTGAGGTTGGACGTTGGCATGCTCCGCACCGTATAGCTTTTTAACCCTCTCTATGGCTAAGGCCTCCACCACATCCACGAATTCACAACCGCCGTAGTATCTTTTGCCAGGCAGACCTTCCGCATATTTGTTGGTGAGCACAGAACCCTGAGCTTCCATAACCGCAAGGGAGGTAAAGTTCTCGGAGGCTATAAGCTCTAAATGGTAAAACTGTCTGTTATACTCCTGCAGAACCGCCTGATAAACTTCTGGGTCAGTTTTTCTAAGGTGCATCATGCTTATTATTTTAAACCATACTTTGGGCTATAGATTACTCCCGCTCCCTACTTTGAAGCTTTGTGAAAACTGAACCTATCCGTGCTTGTATTGAGCTTTTAGCTTAGATTAAGCGTGTCCTTCGTCGGTTAAACGTGAAGATGCGCGATGAGAGGTAATCACAAAGCACCTCAGAGTTTGAGTTTGTCTTTACAAAGAAACAGGAGAACCTTACGAGCCAAGGGAGAGAGACTTATTAGACGATTAAATATTAGACAAAATATATTTTTAATCATATTCTTAAATAAGCATGTCTAATACAAATCAAAAGGAATTCTTATTGACTACACTGTTTTTTTGGATTTATAGTTTTTTCAAGAATTTATTCTACTAGGGAGGTAAAACATGGTAACAAGGCGAGACATTTTAAAGTCTGCAGGAGCTGGAACTTTAGCTCTTGGTCTTTCGTCCCAGCCGGTATTCGCTGCTGCCGAGAAGGCGGTGAAGATGGAGGCTCTTATGCCCCCACCAAAAGGCAATAGAGTAGTGGTTTGTGGTGGCGGATGGGCTGGTCTCACGGTGGCAAAGTATTTGAGAAGGGAAAACCCAAACATACAGGTAGTGCTGATAGAACAAAGACCTAACTTCTTCTCCTGCCCCATATCCAACCCTTGGCTTGCGGATTTAGTAAACCTCGACTTTATACAGTATGATTACATACAGCCCGCTCTTAAGTACGGATACACTTTCATGAACGATAAAGTAATAGCAATAGAAAGAGACAAGAAAAGGGTATACACCACAAGGGGTTACATAGAGTATAACTATTTGGTGCTAACGCCCGGCATCAGATACAACTACGCTCCATGGTTTGGCGATAACAAGGAACTTATTAGACTAACCAAGATGAACTATCCACCGGCATATATTCCCGGCTCAGAGCACATTGCACTAAAGAGAAAGATAAACGAGTTTGAAGAAGGAGACTTTGTAGTAACAGTGCCTCCCGGTGCTTACAGGTGTCCACCTGCGCCTTATGAAAGGGTTTGTATGATAGCGGAGGTGTTCAAGAGAAACAAAGTAAAAGGAAGAGTAATCCTTCTTGAGCCAAAGGACGATATAGCTCCAAAAGGTCCTGGCTTTAGAGCGGCTTACGACCAAGTTTACTTAGGTATTGTAGAAGTAGTAACAAAAGCGTCCATAAAGGAGATAGACCCCGTTAAAAAGGTTATAAAAACCACCGCAGGAGACTTTAAGTTTACGGATGCCAACATAATACCGCCTCAGCAAGCGGGAGAGCTGGTGTGGATGGCAGACCTTATAGCCAAGGATAAGGAGGGCAAACCCACTGGATGGGCAGACCAAGACCCCCTTACCTTCCAAGCAAAGGCAGACCCTCATGTGTTCTTCGCAGGCGACGTTATATCCCCGGCGCTGGGTGTGACTTATCCTAAGAGCGGACATCAGGCAAACTCTCAGGGCAAGATAGTGGCAAAGGTTATAGCCTCAAGGATAGCAGGCAAGGAGATAAAGCCCGGAAGCCTTATGCCAGAAAATGTGTGCTACTCCATGGTAAACGGCACACCCCAAGAAGCCATAGTCATAAACGTTAACTACGAATACAACGAAAAGGAAAACAAGATAACACCAAGACCAAGAACCACCAACGACAGGTCGGAAGCCCTTGCTAAGGCTACCTATGAATGGGCAAGAGCCATGTACAG
This sequence comes from Aquificaceae bacterium, assembly GCA_025057245.1. Taxonomy (GTDB): domain Bacteria; phylum Aquificota; class Aquificia; order Aquificales; family Aquificaceae; genus Pampinifervens. The sequence goes on from JANWYC010000016.1 coordinate 11,382, forward strand.
GGACATGTTCTCATAATACCTAAGGGGGGCTTACCTCCCCCATAGAATATAAAAAAATTGTTTAATTTCTATTGGTGTGGCTTGTTTAGGTATGAAGTTGACCCTAAAATATATCACGAGGTGCAAGACATGAATAGAAGGGGTTTCATAAAGGTATGTGGAACTATGGCGGTGGCATCCATAGTTGATCCATCCTTGTTTTCCCAAGTGCTAGCACAACAGCAGGATGGTATGTTTCAGGCATATAAGAAGGCTCTTCTTGTAAAAGCCGACGGAACACCCCTAAAAGAAGGAGACATAAAGCCCCATGTTAACTACATCTTCTTCTACCCCCATACAGCCACCCCATGTTATCTTATAAACCTTGACGAGAC
>JANWYC010000170.1 GCA_025057245.1 Aquificaceae bacterium
GATAATACTACAAGCTCCCAGCCGTTGGCGAGCACGAATAGCACAAGCTTAAAAGGTAAGGATATGATTTGGGGTGGTATCATTAGAATACCAACGGAGAGGAGTATGGAGGCTATCACCAAGTCTATTATAAGAAAGGGCATGTAAAGAAGAAAAACAATCTGAAAGGCGGTGGTTATCTCGCTTACCATAAAGGCGGGGATTACCACGCTAAGGGGTATGTCTTGTGCGTTTTTAATCTTTTCCCTCTCCTCTTTGGATAGGTTTGCCACGTCAAGGAATACCTTTAGACTTTCTTTTCGAGTGTTTCTAACCATGAACTCCTTCATCAAGTTTGAAGTTCTCTCGAAAAAAACTTGGTCTGTTATCTGATTTTTAAGAAGTGGTTGCAAGGCTTGCTGGTTTATCTGGTCAAAGATGGGCTTCATGATAAAGAAGGTAAGGAAAAGGGCAAGGGAGATGATAACCTGATTGGGTGGCACGGTAGGAACACCAAGAGCCTGTCTAAGAATGGAAAGCACTATTACAATTCTTATAAAAGATGTGGTCATGATAAGTATGGAAGGGGCGAGGGAGAGTATGGTCAGAAGTAGGATAAGTCTTATGGAAGTGTCCAGCTGTCCTGTGCCTACTCTAAGGTCTATGTTGGGAATAAGCTGTTGAGAAAAGGCGGTGCCAAGTAGAACAAGACTAAGAATTATCAGCTTCATCTTTATAGAGAACCTCCACCGCACCTTCTGTCATGGCTACGACAAAAAGCCTGCCTTTTATCTCTAATTCCATAAGAAACATGCTTCTTCCTAGGGGTATAACCTTTCTTAATCTTACCCGAGAATCTCTATCGTCTCTGGTCCACTTTAGCTTTTGGAAGAGGGGAAGGAGATAGGGTAGCGTCAGAAGTATAAGCACTATCACTATGCCAAGAGCTACCAAGACGCGTAGAAGGCTAAGGAAAAGCTCCGTCATGTGGTCTGCACCACAAACTCAGTAAAGTATATGTTTCTAACACCACCTTCAAAGAGTATGGTGTTTATCCTTCTTATGAGCTCAAGCCTAAGGTTTTCCCTGCCCTCTGGGGTTCTTACAAAGGAAGAGGTTTTACTGCTTATTATGTCTATAACGGCATCCTTTATTATAGGCATCCTCTTGTCCACCTCCATCCTAACCTTATCGTTGGAAAGCTCAAGAGTTATGGCTACCCTTGCGTAAGCATCTGCGTCGTTGTCCGCCAGATTAACAGTAAAAACGCCCAAGTCCATCATAACGCCAACTTGAGATGGCGGTGGGGCGCTTTCCTGTTTTTTACCTTTTTGGGCAAACAAGAAAAAGTACGCACCACCGCCACCGCCCACAAGCAGTAGCAGGATGGGTATTAGAAGTAATATTTTCTTAGAGCCACCCTTCTTCTCCTGTTTAGCTTCCTTTACCTCCTCAGCCATGCGTTAAATTATAGCTTACCTCCTAAGGTTAGCAGTCTGTCCGAGCATTTCGTCCGATGCGGTTATACCCTTGGTGTTAAACTCAAAAGCCCTCTGAGCTATTATCAGATTGACCATCTCCTCCACCACGTTTACGTTGGAGGCTTCAAGGTATCCCTGAAGAAGGGTGCCTATACCCTGATTACCCGGGTTGTCTATTACCGCTTCTCCAGATGCCTCTGTCTGTATGAAAAGGTTGTTTCCTATCCTACGAAGTCCTGCGGGGTTTACAAACTTGGCAAGCTCAAACCTACCTACCTCCTCCACAGCAGTAGCTCCCTGTCTGAGAACGGTAACTGTGCCATCAGGACCTACGCCTATGCTTATGGCGTCTGGGGGTATGGTCATCTCTGGGTCAACGGGGTATCCATCTGCGTTCACTATCCTTCCGTCCGCATCCAGTCTAAACTGACCGTTTCTTGTGTAGGCTATGTTGCCGTCTGGAAGAACTACCTTGAAAAAGCCGTCACCCTGAATGGCTATGTCCAATTGATTTCCTGTCTGGAAGATGTTGCCTTGAGTAAAGATACCGTAAGTGTCAGATATGAACGTGCCAAGACCTACCTGAAAGCCAGAAGGGTTACGCGTTGCGGGTGATGTGGGTGCGCCCGGGTCTCTTATGGTTTGATATATAAGGTCTTGGAAGGTTGCCCTAATCTTCTTAAAGCCTACGGTGTTGACGTTAGACATGTTGTTGGATATAACATCCAAGTTGGTTTGCTGTGCGGTCATGCCTGAAGCGGATGTCCACAACGCTCTAATCATGGTATCCCTCCTTTGTTCTATTTTAACATGTTAACATTCCTCAAGTGTTGGGTCTGCTCTTTTGCCGGTGAGTATCTCAATTAGCTCCCTGACGCTGATTATGCCTTGCTTCTTAAGTAGGTGTCCGTTGGCACCGCTTATGAATATGCCCTCTTCGTAGTTACCCAACCATGCGGAGCCTAACCTATCCGCTATGCAAAAGCCTACCTTTTTAGCCTCTTCTCCTTTGTTGCAGGGAGTTATACAGTGAGATACACAACCGTTCCATCCGTTGTAGCCTGCTAATAACCTTTCCACAAAAGGAGTCCTGACAACTCTCAGAGGATATCCTACGGGAGACTTAAACAGAAGTATGTCCTCTTCTTCAACATTCAGGAGTATTTCTTTGTATATTGGTGGTGCGTCACATTCAACGGTGGCAACGAAACGCGTAGCCATTTGAACCCCCTTAGCGCCCATCTGTATGTAGTTTAGTATGTCCGCATAGCTCCACACACCACCTGCCACTATCACGGGTATGTCGCCCCACCTTTTTGCCTCTTCAAGAACAGAGGGAAAGAGGCTCTCGAGCTGATACTCTGGCATAAAGCACTCCTCGTATTTAAAACCTTGATGACCCCCCGACTTTGGTCCCTCAAGAACC
>JANWYC010000171.1 GCA_025057245.1 Aquificaceae bacterium
AAGGTGCGTTCTGGTATGTTAGAGATGTCAAATGTGGACATAGCCAGCGAGTTTGTAAGCCTTATATCCGCACAGAGGGCATATCAGGCAAACACGAGAGTAATAACCTCTTCCAACGCAATACTTGACGATACCATAAACCTAGTTAGATAACTTATAAGAGTGGGTTAGGGAGGGTTAATGAAGGGCGGGAGGGGGTTATTAACAATCCACTCGTTTTTGAATAGCTAGCTCACAGGACGAATGACCTTTTTCGAACAAGCCAGCTACCACACTCCGCCTCGTTCAGAAGGGTCTCACTCCGCAGGACTGCGTTTAAGGGAGTAGCGGGATATATTATAGAGCTATGGACCTGCATCAGAGAATAAAGCTTATGTCAAGGCTTGCTTCCTTTGAGAGGGATGGGGAGCTTGACTTTGAAAGCTGTATATTTCATGCATCTACACCTAAAGGCAAAGTGCCAATACTGAAGCTTATGCAAACTACCATGTGCGACAAAAACTGTGTATACTGTGCCTTTAGAAGGGACAGAGAAGAGACCATAAGAATGGCTCTAAAGCCAGAAGAGGTGGCTAAAGGGTTTATGGAGCTTTACACTGCTGGTAAGGTAAAGGGATTGTTTCTCTCATCTGGCATATTTGGAAATCCAGAGTTTACCATGGAAAGGATGATAGACTCAGTAAAAATACTTAGGGAAAAGTACGGATTCAAAGGATACATACACCTTAAACTTATGCCGGGCGTATCCCTGCAAACGGTGGAGGAAGCGGTAAAGGTTGCCAGTAGGATTTCCATAAACTTAGAAACTTCAAAGGAGGAGAGGCTTAGACGCATAGCAAAGGGTAAAAGCATAGTAAAAGACATGCTTCAGAAGATAGAGTATGTGGACAGGCTCATAAGGGGAAGAAAGGACAAAAGCCAGATAACCCAGATGATGGTTGGTGTGGAGGACGAGAAGGACGAAGAGATAATAAGTGCAGTTGAATATCTCAACAGGCGGTTTAGACTAAGCAGGGTTTACTTTAGTGCCTTCATACCGGTAAAAGGCACTCCACTTGAAAACAGAAAACCAGCAGACTTAAAAAGAGAACACAGGCTCTATCAGGTAGACTTTCTCATCAGGGAATACGGTTTTAGAAAAGAGGACTTTGAAAGAATACTCATAGAAGGCAACCTACCCCTTGACAAAGACCCAAAAACCGCTTGGGCTGAGGCAAACCACTGGCTCTTTCCTGTGGAGATAAACACCGCAGACTACGAAACTCTCATTAGAGTGCCGGGCATAGGCAAGGAGACCGCAAGAGAAATCATAAGAAGAAGGAGAGAAAAAAGCATAAGCTCGCCCGCAGACCTAAAAGGCATTAAGAACCTCTCAAAAATTCTAAGGTTTACCCTTCTAAACGGAAAGAGCTTCCACCAGAAAAGCCTTATCTAAGTATGTACTCGTAGTCTTCCCTCTCTCTTATAACTCTGTAAGAGCCCTTATCCACCAACACTTCACAGGCTCTTGGTCTAAGGTTGTAGTGAGAAGCCATGGCAAAGCCGTAAGCACCGGCGGACAGAACCGCCAAATACTCACCCTTTTCCACCGCAGGTATTTCCCTATCCAACGCAAGGAAGTCACCCGTCTCACATATAGGACCCACCACGTCAGTTTTTATGTAGCTCCTTTCCTTTCTCTCCACAGGCACTATGTGATGGTAGGCTTCGTACATCGCCGGTCTTACCAAGTCGTTCATACCCGCATCTACTATAACAAAGTGCTTGTGTCCCTTGTCTTTGAGAAACTGCACCTGCGTGAGAAGTATTCCGCCGTTGCCCACCACAGACCTTCCTGGCTCAAGGATAAGCTTTGCCTTTACGCCCTTGACCACAGGCAAGATAGCCTCCGCAAGGTCAGAAGGTTCAGGGTTAGACTGCTCTGGCTTGTATTTTATTCCAAGACCACCACCAAGGTCCAAATACTCTATCTCAAAACCATCCTTTAAAAGCTCGTAGTAGAGCTCCACCACCTTTTGCGCCGCCTCTATGTAAGGAGACACATCCAATATTTGAGAACCTATATGACAGTGTATGCCTACAACCCGTAGATTTTTAAGCTTCCTTGCATAATCATATTCCTTTCTCGCGGTTTTTATGTCCACGCCGAACTTACTCTTCTTCATACCCGTGGATATGTATGGGTGTGTCTTTGGGTCTACGTCTGGGTTTACTCTTATGGCTACTCTAACCTTTTTCCCTAACTTCCCAGCTATGTAGTCAAGCACGTCTAACTCCATAAAGGATTCTACGTTAAACATCAGTATGTCTGAGTTTATGGCATATTCCAGCTCTTTTAGTGTTTTACCCACGCCTGCGTAAACTATCTTTGAAGGCTCAATACCAACCCTTAAACTTGCGTAAAGCTCACCACCGGAGACTATGTCCGCACCTGCACCCCCTTCTTTCGCCAAGGCTATTATGTGAGGGTTAAAGTTGGCTTTTACCGCATAGCATATAAGTGCCTCTGGGAAAGCCTGTCTGTATGCTCTTAGCCTATCCCTTATGTAACTGGCACTGTAAACATACAAAGGCGTTCCCAACTCCTCCGCAAGCTCTTTGAGAGAAACACCCTCTAAACACAGCTCATCACTGATGTATTCGAGGTATTTGTTGTATTCTGAAAGCATAGCCTTTTTATTATATTAGAAAACACAAATAAAAGCAAAAACTCTATCGTGTCCAAAAATGCTCCCCATTGCTCGTAGCTACTTCAAAGATAGACACTAAACTTGCAAGAATTCACACAGTGCTTTCAATCCTACAATTGGCAGCTAAAACAGGCTAGCCATCTACGATGCGGTGTCTAACGGGCTACCTTTCAATCC
>JANWYC010000172.1 GCA_025057245.1 Aquificaceae bacterium
GGCAAGGTAAGGTTAAAAATACCGTCCAGCAAATAAAATACATAAACAGGGATGAGCTTACGCACGTGACGCTTTTTAGAAACATAATCCTGACGCTAAAGGATGAAATGCCTGAGCTGTTTACACCAGAAATAGAAAAGTGGGTTTACGAGTTTTTCAAGTTTGCCACGGAGAAGGAGATAGAGTGGGGTAAGTATGTAACTCAGAACCAAATATTGGGTCTCAATAACTACCTTATAGACCGTTACATTAAATATCTTTCCAATCTTAGGCTTACTCAGATAGGTTATAAACCACTTTACCCAGAGGTTACGGATAATCCCATGAAGTGGATAGACCAGTTTAGAACTATAAACGACACAAAGACGGACTTTTTCCAAGCAAAACCGCAGACTTACGCTAAGAGAAGTGAGCTAAGATGGTAGCAAACACGCAAAAGGCTTTAGATGGTTTTCAAGGCTATGTGAATATTCCTTTAACTTTTTACCAAGTAAAGGATGCTCCAGCTCTGGGTTTAGCTCCAAAAGAGGAAAAAGGAAAAAGTCTCTTTCCAAAAGGTGCAAGTGAGGAACGCGCAGAAAGCTAAGCATAAGGATGTAGTTTTCGTAGAGAAGTATGTCAAGGTCCACTTCTCTTGCGCCCCACCTTTCCCTTGGCTTTCTACCGCACGCTTGTTCTATTTCTTTTAAGACGTTTAAAAGTTTTATTGGGTCAAGCTCTGTTTCAAACTCCAAAACTCCGTTTAAAAACTCAGGTTGGTCTGTTCTACCCCAGGGCTTGCTCGTATAAACAGTGGATATTTTCCTTATTTTACCAAGCCTCTTCAAGAGGTCAATGGCTTGAGTTATGTGGTCCAGTCTGTTCCCAACGTTGCTACCAAAAGCTATGTAGCATACGGGCATAGTTAAAAATTAATACATGCCTCCGTTCACATGTATAACTTCTCCGGTAATGTAGTTAGCGTAGTCAGAGCAGAGGAAGAGCACCGCACCAGCCACGTCCTCCGGTTTTCCAAATCTTCCCAAAGGTATGTTCTTAAGGTAGCTTTGCTTTAAGTCTTCTGGTAACACTGAGGTCATGTCTGTTTCTATAAAGCCCGGTGCTACTGCGTTTACAGTTATGTTCCTGCTTGCCAGTTCCTTAGCCAAACTTTTGGTAAAGCCGATTAGAGCGGACTTTGTGGAAGAGTAGTTTACCTGACCCACGTTGCCCGTAAAGCCTACCACAGAAGATATGTTAACCACCCTTCCCCAGCGGTTTTTTAACATTGCCTTTACCGCAAGGGAAGTTATAACAAAAGTGCCAGTTAGGTTCACCTTTATGACCTCTTCCCAGTCCTGAAGAGACATCCTTAAGAAGAGCTTGTCCTTTGTTATGCCTGCGTTGTTGACCAATATATCCACCCCACCCCAGCGAGATTCTATTTGTGAGTAAGCCTCTTTTATGGATGTTTCATTTGACATATCCATGGCAACGCCAAAGGCTTCTACGCGGTAAGTTTGAGCTATTTCCCTTGCCACTTCCTCAGCCCTTGAATTGTCCCTGCCTGTTATTGCCACGCTTGCACCAGCCTTTGCCAGAAACTCCGCCACTGACCTTCCTATACCACGGGTAGAACCTGTTACAAGTGCCTTTTTGTTGGATAAGTCTATGTAAAGCATGGTATGATTTTAACACGGATGAAGCTATTCTTTGGTGGTAGCTTTGACCCAGTGCACTTGGGTCACCTTGTGGTAGCAAGGGATGTGATGGAAGTTATGGGTTTTGAAAAGGTGGTGTTCGTTCCAGCCTTTCAAGCGCCATTGAAAGAACCACACTTGGCAAGCCCACAGGATAGGTTAGAGATGTTAAAGCTTGCTCTTGAGGACTTTGAATGTTTTGAGCTTAGCGACATGGAAGTTGTAAGAGGTGGAGTGTCTTACACTGTGGACACCGTAAAGGAAATATACAACCAAACAGGGGAGAGGCCCTTCTTTCTTGTGGGCGCAGATGGGTTTTTAAACCTACACCTGTGGAAAGAGCCCTTAACTTTGGTGTCTATGGTGCGTTTTGTGGTAGTAGACAGGGAGGATAAGTCATACCTTATAAAGAGCTACATTAGAGAGAGATTCCCCCATCTGAGAGAAGAGGAAGACTTTTCCCCACTGTCTGTTAGAAGGATAGATGTGTCTTCTACAGAGGTCAGAGAAAGGATAAGAAAGGGCAAAAGCATAAAGTGGCTGGTGCCAGATAAGGTAGAAGAGTTTATAAAGGTTAAAAAGCTTTATGCTCAAACCGAAATTAAAACTACAATATAATTAATAAGGAGGTGTTATGAACATAAGGCAAAAGATAGGATTGATACTGCTGTTGGTGTTTCTTTTTGCCTGTGGCGGTGGAAAAACAGAAGGACAACTACACAGCGTCATCTTCTCTGCATCTGCGTCGCAATCATCCATAACAGCCGAGGTGGCAAAGTGGCAAGACTCAAATAATGACGGCATATGCGACAGTCCAACCCCGCTCTCCGCATCAACTGAATTGGTCTTTAGGGTAACTAAGATAGATGTTCCACAGAACACCAACCCATCTCCTGTAAGGGTTGACTTGATAAGTTTGAGTTACAATCCTTTAGGAACTGGTGCAAGGCCACAAATACCATCAAAGTCTGAAACTCATTCAGTAGTCATACAGCCAGGCTCTTCTCAGACAATCAGCATAAAAGTCATTGATGAGTCTCAAACAGCTCAGATTGCTAACTTTATGCAGAGAGACTCCGCTTTCAGCTACCAGGTAATTATTCAAGTGCGATACACTGAGATATATTCTGGAAGAACCCAAACTTACACAGTTTATGT
>JANWYC010000173.1 GCA_025057245.1 Aquificaceae bacterium
TGCATGAGCGGCTTTTATAACCCACTCTTGGTCTATGTGGTAGGCGCTCTTGTAGTGCCAGAAGTATTTATCTATCTCAGGTGGGACTTGTGGAAGTATACCGGACATGTTTTCCTCCTTGTAAAACTTGGCAAAGATGGGGTCTACCGAAGGAGTAGCACCTACTATTAGTGATGTGGAGCCTGTGGGCATAACCGCAAGCAAGTAGGCGTTTCTCATGCCGTGTCTCTTTACGCTTTCAGCCAGACCTATCCAGTCAAATTGGTTTTTAGAGATTCTTTGATTTTCCTCTGCGCTTCTTCCAAAGAACACACCCTTACTCCAGTCAGAGCCTTCAAAGAGAGGATAAGCCCCCCTTTCCTTCGCCAGCTCCATTGAGCCTTTTATGGCGTAGTAGGCAATCCTTTCAAATAGACTCTCTGAAAACTCAAGATGCTCCTCCGACTCCCATGCTATACCGTGCTTTACGAGGCAGTAGTGGTAGTTGCTAACCCCTATCCCAATAGACCTGTATCTTTTGTTCGTCCACTCCGCTTCCTTTATGGCATAAAAGTTTATGCTTATCACGTTATCAAGCATCCTAACGAGTATTGGCACCACCCTCTCCATATCCTCCTTTGTGTAAACCTTACCAAGGTTTATAGAGCCTAAATTGCAAACAACCACATCCCCAGACCTTTTCTTGTGAACTATGGTTCCGTCCTCCAAGAGGCTCTCCTCCGTGTGAGCGCTTACGGACATGTTTTGAACTATCTCGTGGCACAGATTGGAGCTGTAGACCATACCGCAGTGTTTGTTGGGGTTAAGTCTGTTGGCGGTATCCCTGAAGAATATGTAAGGCTCACCGGTTTCAAAAATAACCGTTAATAGCCTTTTCCATAGTTCAAAGGCATCTATCTCCTTCTTTGCGTATGGAGGGAGCTCCCTTTCTAACCTGGTGTATAGCTCCTCAAACTCCTCACCGTAAAAGTCCTCAAGGTTCTTACCGTCTTTTACTCCCTTGCAGTAGTATGGGTCAAGAAGGGTCCACTTTCCCTTCTGTTTTAGCCTTTTCATAAAAAGGTCTGGTATGGCTATAGCCGGGTGTATGTCGTGAGCTTTTTTCCTCTCATCACCTACATTGGTCTTGACCTCCAGAAAGTCCAGCACATCCTTGTGCCATATGTCAAGGGTAATGGAAGCAGAACCCTTCCTCATACCCAGCTGGTCTACGTAGACCATTACATTGTTGAGTATTTTCACCACTGGCAGAACGCCAGAGCTCGCACCTTTAAACTTCCTTATGGGCGCGCCCGTTGCCCTAATCTTACCCAAATAAACCCCCAACCCACCCGCAAACTTAGAAATCTGACCCGCCTTCTGCACGTTGTCAAAGATGTCATAAAGGTCATCCTCCACAGTAAGCACGAAGCAGGAGCTGAGCTGTGTGTGGGTTCTTCTTGCGTTCATAAGCGTAGGCGTTGCCAAAGAAACCTCTTGTTTACTCATAAGGTCATAGAAAAGCTTTGTATACCCTATCCTTTCCTCTTTTTTCTCCGGAAGGGCAAGCGTCATGGCTATAAGCATATACATCTCTTGTGGAAGCTCTACGATGTTCCCTTCCTCGTCCCTGATTAAATACCTGTCCGCAAGCACCTTTATGCCCGTGTAGTTAAAAAGAAGGTCTCTGTCAGGGTCTATGTATCTGGAAAGCAGGTTAAAATCTTCCTCAGTGTATTCTCTGAGAAGGTAGTCTCCATATATGCCTTTGTCCGCGTAGGTCTTTACCAACCTGTAGAAGCTATCAGGGTTATAAGGCTTGTATTTACCGTTTATCTTATCCTTTACCTTGTAACCTCTCAGATGACCCACATCCTTGTAAAGGTCATACAGAAAAAGTCTTGCTGCCACATACTGCCACTGAGGCGTTTCTGGCGATACCTTCTCGGCAGCTGTTCTTATAAGGAGCTGTTGTATCTCCTTTGTGGTTATACCATCCTTAAATTGTATCCGCGCATCCAGTTCAAGCTCAGTATGGTCCACATCCACATCTTTACAGGCAAAGTCTATAGCTATCCTTATCTTGGAAATGTCAAGAGCTTCTCTACTTCCGCTTCTTTTAAAAACATACATGTCTATGTTCCTCCTTGACTAGGGCGTGTAGACAGCTATTGAGTCTAAGGTTTTTATGACCAGTGTGTCAAACCTGCAAACCCTTCATACAAAAGAAATTTTTTTACTCCCACCTCAAATATGCGTTTTCATGAAACTTTTTACCCAACTCAATTCACTTTGATTAACGAGCGTTGAACATCTACACGTGAGCGAAAAACCTGAGAGCTCCGCAAGTCCTTGATGTAACCTTAGAAAGGTGTCGCTTTGTCTAACATCTCTCGTAAGAACCCCACACACCCACTCATTCCCTATCAGACGAGAGGCTATTTTTGTTAAGATTTAGCTATGCCGTTGAGTGCTAATAACCAATACCTTAGAATAGCCTTTCTTTCCCTTATTGACATTTACCGAGAAAACTTAGGATACCATAGCGCATCTCTTACGTATCAGTTTCTCACAGTTGTAGGTTCTGTTATTATGCTTTTAGGTTTTTCTTCACTCTACCTGCCTTTTCTTGAACCCATTAAGGTGTATGGATATTTGAAAGACGTAGTTCCAACTTATGCGGATACCGTGCTTAATAAACTGCTACCTTTTTACAAAAATAAGGCGGTAGGTTCTGTGCTTTCTCTCGTCCTTGCTTACTATTTTTCTGTTTCCTTTTCCAAAACAATGAACGACGCTTTTGGTTATGTTTACCGCAAAAAGCCAGTAGAAGGTGAA
>JANWYC010000174.1 GCA_025057245.1 Aquificaceae bacterium
CAAGCACTACCCTGCGTAGAACATCCCTTTGATTGCACATCCGCATTGAGGAAAGAAGCACCCACCTTAACCTTTAGAGGGAGCTCTACGTCCAGCCTTCCAGTGTAGCCCACCCTTTCAGCCACAGCCCTCGCACCTCTCTGCCTTAGGTTTTTTAAAGGCTCTTCTCGGTTGTAGCTTCCAGCACCTCTTAACATTAGACCGTTTATAACATAAAACCTGTAATCCACAGGACCCACCTCACCATACACGCCTACGCCCATCTCTTCCCAAGTGGAAAGAGCTATTCTTCTTTCAAAGAACGGTCTCTCTGCGGAGGGAAAGGTAGGAGGTTCGTGCACCTCGTTTACTATACCCACTGGCATGAGTAAGAGACCACCTCTCAGACCGAACTCGGGCCTAAACTGATAGTCAAGATAGGCAAGCTCCGCTTTAAAGTATCCTCCACCAGTGCCGTGCTCTGCGGACGTTGAGGCATGCTCTAATTCAAGCTCTGAGTTAAACTTAAGCTTTTCATCAAAGGCGTAGCCAAAGTAGAGGATTATTCTTTGTGCGTTAGCTATGTTTTTTGCACCCCCCCTTGCGTTAACGTCATTCCGCCTAAAAGTAAGCTCACCGTAGCCACCAAGGGAGACACCTTTTGGATTAAAGTGAACTTTTGAGGCTGATGGACCTAAACCAGAATAAGACTTAATATCAATTTGTGGCATGGATATTTCAAGCCTGAGCCTGCGCACCTCCTCCTTTAATACCTCCGTTTCCTTCTGACCTTCTTTTAGGCTTTTTACCTCTTGCTGAAGAACTCTTATACGCTCCTCCAATTCTCTTATCCGCTCCTCCGATGGCTGAGCAAACACCCCACTGGATAGCACCGCAGTGATAAGTATCGCTCTTTTCATATAACACCTCCTTTAAGGAAATTGAAATTTAATGGTAACTATTTTATCGGTATTGAGATTTTGTGTCAATATGATAAATATCAAAACTAACCATGTCAGATTTAAAGACATTATTAGACGCTGGCAAAACGCGTTGAAATAACTAACGCAAAAGACCGTATCAATCTCAGTGGAATTCAGAGGCTTAATGCATACGGAGACTTAATCCGTGTAAACCTTGGCTAATCCTTTCTATACATTTTCTGAGTCTTTGAACTTGTATTATAGTATAATCCATAACATATTGCAAAAAAGGGTGAGAATGTTTGAGAATTATCTTATAGGCATATGGGACAATAACTCTACACCGCATGTGAAAAAACATTAAAAAACTTAGCTTCAGAAGTGTCATAAGATTCCAGAAAACGAACCTTACCAATACAAATACACTTGCAAGCTCGTATAGCCTCGTATTATCCCTATCACCACAAGCCCTCCTCACATTCCCAAACAACTGCCATACATCATACCTACTCCGCTCACATATCTTCCCCTAATACCTCTCATCCTCATACCTCTCCTTTACTAACTTCCTGTATCTATTCCTCACCTCTTGCCTCATCCTCTCACTTATCGGAGTTACACACTTGATTTGCCTCTGCTCAAAGAGCTTTATCAATCTCACACTATCTATCCATCCGCTACAAAATGTTGAGCCTTGAACTCAGCCCTATCAAGCATAGACCACAAAAGCTTTAATTCATCAGAATACGCCTTACCAACTGCTACCCCTAAAACTATCTTCTTTTTACCTATAGAAGATTGTGGAAAAGTCGGGGTATTGTCCGAGTATCGTCTTCTACCCAAAACGTGCCTTTTTGCGGTATGTATATTATAAGCACTGTAGTTCTTACCCTGAAAGAATTTAAAACATTCTCACATAACTTTATGCAAAGACTGAGGATAGTAGGTTTTTCTCCAAAATACTCTCTGAGTTCTGATATTCAACCACTTCAGAATTTGAGTCTAACTCTATAAGAGTTTATTTTATGAAAACCATTACAAATCAAACATGATAGGCTTATTAGACAATTAGATATTAGACACAGCAGAATATTTACCTTTTTTTTTGCAATATGTTTTATATTATACTATAGCAACCAACACTATAGAAGGCTATGAAGGAGTTCCTAAAAGACTTAAGTAGCGTGTTTGAAGTTTCAAAGGTAGAAAGGGGTAGGTTCTTAGAGGAAGAGAACATAACCATAGAGAGGGGTGGTAAAAGAGTTATGTTCATAAAAGCTTTCTACGGTCGGAAGCCATACTGGAAGGAGTGGGTGGAGCTTTTTCACATAGAGCCGTGGTTCTTTTGCTCTGAGATGGAGGACGAGCTTTACAGGATTATCTCAAAACACTATAGAAGAGTTTTTGTGGAGTATTACGAAGACAGTCAAACTGTTACGGAATTAAAAGCTGGTAGACCACCAGAGGAGACCAGACTTGGCTCAAAACTCAAAGCCTTAGGATATCGCTTCTTTAGAGATTGGTATTATCCAGAAGGTTGGATGGAAGGCGGATACAAATTGCAAGCGGAGAGATAAAAGCACTGAAAGCTACTCCGTAAGTATGCATCGAGCGATAGAGCAGTTAAGAATAACGTAGAACACTTTAAGCTTTACAGCTCAGGAACTCACCCTAGTGGTTATACGCAAGATTGAGTAAGTAGGTGAACCACCGATTTAGTCAAACATGTAGTCAATGGTTCAAAAGCTCAGTTAGAAACAACAGATTTTAGTCTGCGGTAGGCTTCAAGACCAACACGCGAAGGCTTAAACACACGCTGGAATTGCGGAGCTTGACTATTTGACGTCATGGGAATATGTGTTATATTAATG
>JANWYC010000175.1 GCA_025057245.1 Aquificaceae bacterium
CTTTTCTTTTGCTTCACTCCTTGCCTTTATTACTGAGCCACTCTTGGTCTTCTCTCTCGTTATAATTTTTCCAATCCTAATACTGGACGAAGCAATCATCTAGACTTTTGTTCTATACTATATCCCTATGAAGGTGTTGGATTTTCTAAGAGAAAACAGCCTTTCTATAGGTGATAACTTTCGCCTACTGCTTCATAAACTGGGGTTTGAGGATGAAGTGTACATAAAGGAAATAGAAACAAAGGTGGGTGAGCCTGCTAAGATGTCTAAGTCAAAGGGAAACACGGTAGACCCCGAGGAGGCTATAAAAAAATACGGTGCAGATACCATAAGGCTATACATCCTCTTTGCAGGACCTGTGGAGAAGGACTTTGAGTGGACTGATGAGGGGGTGCAGGGAGCGTACAGATTTTTAAAAAGGTTGTGGGATTTCACCCATAAGTATGCGGATAGGTTAAGGGATATAACTTACTCAGAGGAAGACTTTCAAGACCTTAGCCCAGATTGTAAGGAGATAAGGAGAAAGACCCATCAAACTCTTAATAGATACCTACATCAGATGGAGAGTTTTTCATTTAACACCGCTATAGCCAGTATTATGGAGCTCTCTAATACCCTTCAGGATTTTCAACCCTCAGACAGCAAATCTCTCAAGGTTCTAAAGGAATCTTTGGAAATCATACTTTTTATGCTGTATCCAATAACGCCCCATGTGTGCGAGGAGTTGTGGCATAGAATAGGGCATGAAAGACCCATGGCCTTTTATAACTTCCCAGTGCCAGACGAAAGAGCTACGATAGTCGAAGAGGTTGAACTACCAGTGCAGGTAAACGGCAAGTTAAGAGCGGTAATTAAAGTGCCTGTGGATGCGGAGGAATGGCTTGTAAAGGACATGGCTCTCAGAGACCAAAAAATAAGTCAATGGACAGAAGGAAAGGAGCTAAAGAAGGTCGTATACATAAAAAACAAACTTTTAAACTTGGTGGTGTAAGATGGAAAACCTTATAAACCTTATCGTGTTTTTTGGAAAGCTTTTTATGTTTATGGTAATACTGGGAGTGCCACTCTTTATAGTAATAGCCTTTATAGCGGATAAGGTCTACAAGAAGGTTGAGCATAAATACGAGCAAGCAAGGGAGAAAAGGATAAGGGAAGCGGAGAAGGAAGAAAGGGATAAAAACTAAAAGGAGAAAGGCTGACTTTTATCATATAATTTCCCCTTGACAGCTTTTAAGCTCATGCTAATTTTTTGATAACCTATCTAAGGAGGTTAGGCATGCCTATGGAAGTATTGCCAGGACCCGCTGGTTATATACCTACACCAGCAGCCTTTGAAGGTGTGGAGCTCCCACCACCTGGAAAGGGTCTTCTTTACGGAAGGGTAGTAGACGAAGAAGTAGCTATGAGAGAAGCTGCAAAGGCTATGCTCACGAGAAGAAACCCTACCATATTCCCTGGTCCGCTGGTTTTGTGGGGTTGGAATGCGGGAGCTATGGAAAAGGCAAAAGCAGTGCTTGAGCTTGCTATGGAAATACCCAATTGCAGGATAATACCTATGCCCGACTACAGACCTAAATATCCAAAGATAGACCCAGAGGCGGAGATAAACCCAAACCATCCAAACCTGACAATCCTTCATAACAAAATAGAAGCTTGTATATTTGTAGGTGTTCACTGCCACTATGCCAACCTTTCTCTGAGGATGATAAGGGCTGGAACCAACTGTTTCACCATAGCTCTCTGCGCGGAGATGGGGCACGAGGATGCCATGGTAACCCTCCGCGACCAACATGCGGAAGAGATTAGACGCTTTAGAGATGTGCTGGCTCAGGTCAGAGAAGAGCTTGGTATAAAGTGGGAGCCAAAACTTCCACCAGAGAACCCATCCCTTCCAAAAGAAGAGTATCAAACTCTTTCAGTGCTTGACTATGGAGAGTATTCTTACCTTTTAATCCCCAGAAGGGGAGAACACGTAGATGAGAGCGAATAAAAACGGAGGTAGTGTCATGCCAGAGCAAAAAGTTGTAGATGCGGACTATCTTTTACTTGAGGCACCAAGGCAAAAAAAGTTCATAACTGGTGCTCAGGCTATGGCGGAAGCGGTAAAGCGCGCCAACGTAGACATAGCCATAGCTTATCCCATAACACCCCAGTCAGAGGTTATGCACCTCGTGGGCGACATATGGGCTCAGGGATATCTCAAAGACTACTACAGAGCGGAAGAGGAATACGGAGCTATGTCCGCTATAGCCGGTGCAGTTAGAGGTGGTGCAAGAGCTTTCTCTGCCACTTCAGGTCCTGGGCTTTTGAGAGGTCTTGAAGCCATAGCATCATGGCCCGGGCACAGGATACCTGCAGTTCTTGGGGTTCTCACGAGGGTTGTAAACGCGCCCCTTTCCATACAGCCCGATAACGTGGAGATGTCTTACCTTCTCAACTGCGGTATGGTAGTTCTTCACGCAGAGAACCAGCAGGATGTTTTTGACTTTACCCTTGCCAGCTTCGTCATGTCTGAGAAGGTGGATGTTTACATACCTATAGCGGTATGCACAGAGGGCTTTTTTGTCACCCATGCCAAAGGCTATGTTAACATGACCCCTGAAGACATGAAACTACCCCCCAGAGACCCCTACAAAGCACCCGTGCCACCCACAGACTGTGAAATACCACCCGCAAGAATACAAAGAGACGCACCAGTTCAAAAATCTAACTTTATGAGCTACCTTATACACGCAGTGTGGCAACAGGAAATATGGTCTTCTAACATAAGG
>JANWYC010000176.1 GCA_025057245.1 Aquificaceae bacterium
TCAAGTATAAGCCTTATCCTTATGTTATTACTGGCTTCTGACATTGAACCTTCCACCAGAGCCTTATAGTCAATGTATTTTCTGTCTATTCCCATCTCCATTAACCTGTTGGCTCTGTAGTTTACTAAGTCCGTCAGCTCTCTTCTGAGCAGGGTTTTTGGAACATCAAAGGAGTGAATTTCCAACAGTTTTTTTGCCACTGCGGAGTATATGGCATCCTGTCTCATCTCTTCAACTTCAGCCTTTACCTCCTCCTTTATCTTCTCCTCCGCCTCCGCCCAGCTCTCGCCAAGACCGAGTTCTTTGGCAAAATCGTTGTTAAGCTCTGGAAGCACCTTAGCCTTCACGCTCTTTACCGTGAGCTCCACCTTAGCCTTACCTATAGGCTTACCGCTTAGGTCAAAAAGGGTTATGTCGTCAAGGGTGACGCTTTCGCCTTCTTTCTTACCTATCAAGGCGTCCTCTATCTCCTTCCTGAAGGCACGCTCGCCTATAATAGCCTGATTTTCGCCCTCCGCCACTTCGCCAGTCCCGTGCTCTTCTATCCTGTAGCTTACCGCCACCAAGTCTCCTTCCCTTATCTCTCTCTCCACTGGCTCCCAGACTCCGTGCTCCTTCCTTATCTCCTCTATCCTCTCTTTGAGCATATCCTCGCTAAACTCTATCTTCTCCACCTCCACCTCAAGCCCTTCAACTAGCTTAAGCTCAAACTGGGGTGGAACTTCAAAGGACACCTTGTAGCTAACCTTTTTTGCAGACTCTTCCAGCTCAACGCTCTCTAAGAATATGTCCGCCACCGGTAGAAGACCACTTTCACTTATGGCATTTTGAAGCGTAGCATTGGCAACATGCTTGCACACCTCTTCCTTTATGTAGTCTTTGAACCTTGCCTTTATCACCCAAAGAGGTGCCTTACCCTTTCTAAAACCTTCCACCTCTGCGTTTTGTTTAAGATAGTTGTATACGTCGTTAAGAGCGGAGCTTACCAAGTCACCTTCTACTTCCACGGTCAGACTCTTGAAAAGCCCTTCCTTATCTTCCACGCTTACCTTCATAAAAACCTCCTTTCTGTGGTGCGGGTGGAGGGAGTTGAACCCTCACGGGCTAAGCCCACAGGATCCTAAGTCCTGCGCGTCTGCCAGTTCCGCCACACCCGCTGTAAATTGAATATTATATTACACGACACGCTCTGTATGAAAGATTAAATCTACGCTCACAAATTTGCTAAAATGGGCTATACGGATGTGAGGTAAAATAGTTCCATGACTATAACTTTTCTTTTAGCCCTTTTTGTTAGCTTCTTTTCCTGCCTTTTTATTATAGTGTTTAACAGAAAGTGGAAAAGCTCGCATATGAGCGATATGCCTCTTTCTGGTCCTCAAAAATTTCACACAGTGCCTACGCCCAGACTGGGTGGCGTTGGTCTTGTGTTAGGGCTTCTGACGGCACTCATTCCTTTAAGCCTTGAACAGACTGACACCGCTAAAAGGCTAACGCTCGCTCTACTCTCCGCATCCTTTGTCTTTTTTAGTGGGCTGATAGAAGACCTTACCAAAAGGTTCGGTTGGAAAGAGAGGACCATCTTTATGGTTCTTGGTAGCCTTACCGCCGTTTTTACGCTTGACGCAAGAATAGTAAGAGTTGACCTGTCTTACGTGGATAGCCTTCTAAATATCTGGCTCTTGTCCGTTGCCTTCAGCGTGTTTGCCATGGTTGGGCTTACCAATGCCATAAACATTATAGACGGCTTTAACGGACTTGCCAGCATGGTTTCCATAATTATGTTCCTTGCTTTTGGGTTTGTGGCCTTTAAGGTGGGTGACTACTTTCTGTTTACTCTCTGCCTTCTTATGGTAAGCGTCCTTGCTGGATTTTTCCTTTTCAACTATCCCAATGGTCTCATCTTTCTGGGTGATGGAGGAGCATACTTCACAGGTTTTATGTTAGCCCTCGTGGCAATCCTTTTGGTGAAAAATCATCCAGATATATCTGCGTGGTTTCCTGTGGTGGTATGCGTATATCCGATTTTTGAAGTGCTTTTTTCCATATATAGAAAGGCTATTCTTAGAAATATGTCTCCCTTCGTGCCTGACGGGCTACACCTTCACATGCTCTTTTACAAGCGTCTTACCAAGCTCCTTCTGGGAGCGGGAGCTAACAAGCTTAAGAGGAATGCTTCCACCTCTCCCTTTCTTTGGCTTCTCTCTTCTCTTGGCGTAGTGCCAGGGGTTCTTTGGTGGAATAGCACTCCTATGCTTGTGGTTAGTGCCTTCCTGTTTGCCTTTGTGTATCTTTTTCTCTACTGGAAAGTGCTTATGAGAAGACCGCCCTCTTGGGCAAGGTAAACTCTACCGTTTAAAAAAATGTTCTCTGTGTCTGATACTAAACTGCTTCATGAAGCCGATGCCATCTCACAAACATAAGATTTGACAAAGCTACGGGACACCTAAGATAAATTTGAGTCTATCTTTATCAACCCAGATGTTATGTTTTGCTTGAGTGTTGACTTTTCTGAGAAACTTTTGTATAATGGAAATTGTGGTCGTAGTCTGTAAAGATAAAACAACAAAGCTACCATGAAAGTCCTTATTCTTTCAGGCGGAAGCGGAACGAGGCTCTTTCCTATATCGAGAGACAAGTTCCCAAAGCAGTTTTTAAAGATTTTTGGTGGTGAAAGCTTGCTCCAAAGAGCGGTGGA
>JANWYC010000177.1 GCA_025057245.1 Aquificaceae bacterium
ACCAGCGTAGCTGGGGCATATGCCCCCCTTTTTGAAGTTTTTGAGGAGCTCCTGGAGCAGATAAAAGAGCTTAGCAAAGCGGTAAGCATAGCGGACGCAGACCTTGCGAACATAGCATATGAGACACTGGCAACGGAGGAGACGGAGATAAGGAAGCTAACGGGCAAGGGGCTAAAAGTCTATACCTACACACAGCTTAAAGGCTACAAGGACGGCAAGAGCTACACGCTAAAGAGCTGGAGGACGGAGCAAGCCCCCATAAGGCTTTTAAGTGAGCTTGTGAGACTATACAGAGGAGCAAGACATCTAAAGAAGGCTATTGAGTATCTAAGTTAGTAAAGAAGTTTACTAACTTTTGACAAACAAACGGACGGAGCATATTTTTAAGTAAGGAGGATAACGGATGACAGGACGGAGAAGAGTTAAACCACCGAGCCACAAAATAACGATTTATATAGAGCTATCCATTATGGACGCCTTTGAAAGGTATGTATATGAGAAGAGAACTACCATGACGGACACGATTACGACATT
Organism: Aquificaceae bacterium; assembly: GCA_025057245.1. Taxonomy (GTDB): domain Bacteria; phylum Aquificota; class Aquificia; order Aquificales; family Aquificaceae; genus Pampinifervens. The sequence goes on from JANWYC010000177.1 coordinate 535, forward strand.
ACTGAAAGACTTCCTAAAGCGAGAGGGATATCTTAATGAGAAGCAAGAAGATTAATTTTTATTCAAAGTTTTGGCAGATGGGGGGAGTTCCCCCCACAACCCCCCCGAGTTTTTATAAACCTCCTTTAGTTTTTTCCAGTTTATAAAGCAAAAGAATTCTGTCAGGGTCAAGGGTTTCGACCCTCTCCATCGGATTTATGCCTACACTCTTCAGGAGGTCTTCTTGTAATTTGTTTTTTAGAGCCTTCCTCTTCATAGAATAAAGCCCTACAAGAAAGCTCTTGTAATCTTCAAGGTTTAACTGGGGTGGATTATGTATCCTTTTCAGTCTTACAAGACCAGATTGAACTTTTGGTGGTGGTAGAAAAAACCTCCCAGGGATACTCATAAGGTACTCAACAGAGTAAAAAGTTCTCACAAACATAGAAAGCCAGGAAGACCCCTTTTGAATCTTCTCCGCTACCTCCTTTTGAACCATGCATACCGCCTGAGGAATGCATCTGTGGTGGAAAACTATGTTTTCCAAAATTAAACTCGCCACATTGTAAGGGAGGTTTCCAAAAATTTTTATGTTTTCCCCAAGAGAACAGAAGTCAAAGCTTGTAGCATCCGCAAGATGTATCTTAACCCTTTTATCTCTTATCTCCTTCTCCAAGCTTTCTATCATAGACCTATCTATCTCCAAAAGGTGCAGTTCCCTAAAACTGTGCTTGAGGATTTCCTTGGTAAGATTGCCCGTGCCGGGACCTATCTCCACCAAAATTTCGTCCTCTTTTGGTTCTATAAGCTGGGCTATCCTTGCTATTACTCCCTTTGCCACAAGAAGGTGTTGCCCCAGGTGCTTTTTCAACTTCATGCTTTATAATTTTAGGCATGTTCCTTTTCATACTCCCCTACAGTAGGACACAGCATCGCATGAAAGTAAAAGATTGCCACAGTGTTGAATATAGCCTGAAAGAGTTAGAGCCTCTTTCAAGGGCTTTGGAAAAGCATTTCTGTCAAAATAACTCCCTGGCACCCCTTTACAGAAGGTTTGGAGGTTTCTTTTGGGAAAACTTGGAATTGTGGGTAGCCCCTCCAAAGGTTATGGATTATATAAAGGAAAATTCCTATGTGCTTTCTCCAGTTTATGGACTTGTCAAGCCAGATGCGTGCCTCCCCTACGCTCCCGTAGGCTGGAATGAAGTTTATCAAGGCAATACCCTTTTTGAATTTTGGAAAGTGCATCTGAAGGATATATGGCACAAGCTCTTGAGTGGAAAGACTGTTGTGCCCTTTATACCAGAAAGGTATTACCCTCTACTGGACCTATCAGAAGCTCAGAGGGTGGTTAAGTTCATATATTATAGAAAAGACCAAAAGGTTAAAAATCCTCTGAGACATTATGCCTACACCCTAAGGTACATCGCAGAGAAGGGTTTGAGCCTTGAAGACCTTCATAAGATAAACTTCTACGATTACCGCGTGGAGAAGATAGAAGAACGGGGCAGGAATTTAATTCTAACCATGAGGTCGGAGGGAAGGTATGAGTTGTGAAACCTACCTTTCTGTGGTTATTCCTGCGTACAACGAAGAGGAAAACATTCCCCTGCTCTATCAGAAGTTAAAGGAGGTTCTCCAAAATTTGGAAGGGGAATACGAAATTATATTTGTGGACGATGGGTCCACAGACCGCACATGGGAAAAACTTAAGGAGATTGCCCAGAAGGACAAGAGGGTAAAGCTTATACGGTTTAAGAAGAATTACGGGCAAACAGCGGCCATGTATGCAGGCTTTCAGCATGCAAGTGGTAAAGTCATCATATCCATGGATGCGGACCTACAGAATGACCCAGAGGACATACCAAGGCTTTTAGAGAAAATACAAGAAGGCTACGATATAGTTAGTGGTTGGAGAAAGGACAGAAAAGACCCCTTCTTATCAAGGAGACTTCCTTCTATGGTAGCCAACTGGATTATATCGAGGGTTACCGGAGTAAAACTTCACGACTACGGATGCACCTTAAAAGCCTACAGAGCTGACATAATAAAGAGGTTAGAGCTTTATGGAGATATGCACAGGTTTCTTCCAGCCCTCACGAAAAATTTAGGAGCAAAGGTTACAGAGTTGCCAGTAAAACACCATCCAAGAGCCTTCGGAAAATCT
>JANWYC010000178.1 GCA_025057245.1 Aquificaceae bacterium
AGGAGTGCCCTTTCTATTTTTCCTTACCGCTTTTCTCAGTTTAATTACCATCGTCCTTTTAATCTTGACAGTTCCAGAACCAGAGGTAAGGGAGAGGGAGATAAGCCCGTCTCTTTATAATCTTTTCAAACTTATGGCAGACAAGAATCAAACCTTTTTAAACATCTCTGTAGGGTTGCTACATGCCCTCTTGGTTGTAGTGTTTACCCTTGTGCCATACAAACTCGTATATGACATCGGTCTCCCAAAGCTACAGCACTGGAAGGTATACATACCAGCGGTCTTAGTTTCCCTTCTTATGACTTTTTTCTTTATTTTCCTTGCGGAGAGGAAAAGAAGATTTAAGGAAGTGTTCATACTTGGCGTTCTTACCCTTGGTCTTTCCTTTGTTAGCTTTGAGGGTGCAAACGGTTTAACTGCGGTATCCCTTGGAATATTACTCTTCTTTCTTGGCTTTATGATACTTGAAGCTCTCATTCCGTCGCTTCTTACCAGGCTTACACATAAAGACCTACGTGGTATATCCTTTGGTCTTTTTAACACAGTTCAGTTCCTCGGTGCCTTCGTGGGGGGCATATGGGGTGGCTATGCTCTTAAGCACGGACAACAACTTATGACCTATACCGCTCTTATCCTATGTCTCGTATGGGTTTTTGTTAGCCTTCTATGGTTTAAAACCTTAAAGCTTTCCAAATGAACAAGGTTCCGCTTCAGGATTTTAGCCTGACTAAGTATTAACGAGGACAATTTGCTGGTCTGCATGTTCTAAATTTTCTGCATTTGGCATGTTCATTAGTTCTGTAAGATGCGTTAAAGCGAAGTTTGAGGATAGTAGCAAGCAAGATGATTTGTATGGGGTAATTTTGGGGTCTGCCAGTTCTCTTGCCTGTGGGTTTTGGCTGTAGAACTGCGTGGCTAACTTTTTGATTAACTCTAAGAGGAGGGCACATCTTTTTTGCTGATGTATTTCATGTTTGCCACTTCTTGAGACATAACTTCTTGTAGCGTATATACTATAAACCTTGTCTTTCCTGCTTTGGAAGAATTTAAAACATTCTCGCTCTACCCGTTGACATTTTCATGCTCTGGAAAAAACTTTATAAGAACATATTTTAGCCATACCGCCACACTATGAGCTTTATAGAAATTGGAGGTTTTCCATGGATAGAGTAGAGCAGTTTTTATTTGAGATAGCGGAGGAAGCCATAGCATACAAGCCCATAGAAAAAGAGAAGGCGCTTGGCATACTTCAGATACCAGATGAATACGTAGCCCTCGCGGTTTATTTAGCACAGAAGGTGAAAAACCACTTCCACCCACCAGATAGTATAGAATTTTGCTCCATAATAAATGCCAAGAGTGGAGCATGTTCTGAAGATTGTGGCTTTTGCGCCCAGTCTAAGTTTTACAAAACACCCATAAACGTATACAACTTAGTTCCTAAACATGAGATTCTTGAAGGTGCTTACAGGGGTGTGGAATTCGGCGCAGATAGATATTGTGTGGTTCTCAGCGGAAAATCTGCTACAGAGCGAGAGGTAGAAGTTATATGTGAAGGCGTAGAAGAGATAAAAAGGGAAGGACTTCCTATAAAGGTGTGCGTTTCTGCGGGAACGCTTGACGAAGACGCCCTAAGAAAGCTCAAAGAAGCAGGCGTTAAGAGAGTAAACCACAATTTGGAGAGCTCCGAGAACTTCTTTCCTAAAATCGTAAGCACGCATTCGTGGAAAGAAAGATACGAAACCATAAAGAGGATAAAGTCTGTAGGTTTGTCAACGTGCTGTGGTGGAATATTCGGCATGGGGGAGAGTGATGAAGATAGGGTTGACCTCGCTCTCACCTATAGAGAGTTAGAGATAGACTCCATACCTTTGAACTTCCTTATGCCTATTGAAGGCACTCCCATGGAAAAAGCACCCGGCGTAACTCCTTTAGAAGCAATAAAGATTATAGCCATGTTCAGGTTTACCAATCCAAAGGCTGAATTAAGGCTCTGCGGAGGTAGAGAGCAAAACCTCAGGGACTTTCACGGTATGGCAGTGCTTATGACTAACGCCATGATGGTAGGTGGATACCTTACAAGGGCTGGAAGGGATGTAAAGAAAGACTACCAGCTACTGAAAGACCTGAGAATAAGAAAGACAGCTCCAGTAGAGACTAAACAGTTTTTTAATTCATAAGTATCGCACGCTTGGGAGCTATAGCTGTGTTGACATACACAAACTCTACGCCATATCTTCCCAAAGTTGTTTGACCTTTCTGTTCATGAACTCAAAAAACGGTTTGAACACAAGATTAACTATACGAGAACTTACTTTAAACCTGTAAAATCTCATATTGAAATACGAACGTAAAGGTATATCTTTTAGGCAATCCTTTTGTGCGGAGGTATAGCATGTTAAGAGCGGAATGGGTGGAAAAGAGAAGGAACTTGGAAAATAGAACGCAGATGCACCTTGCCCGCCAAGGTATTATCACAGAGGAGATGCGCTACGTGGCAAAGAGAGAAGGGCTTCATCCCGAGTTTGTCCGTCAGGAAGTGGCAAGGGGAAGGATGATTATACCAGCCAACATAAATCACTTACACCTCGAGCCTATGTTCATAGGTATAAACTCAAGGGTAATGGTAAACGCCAACATAGGAAACTCTGGTTTAGCCTCCGACATACCTACAGA
>JANWYC010000179.1 GCA_025057245.1 Aquificaceae bacterium
GTTAGAGGAGCAAGTGAGGTCTTACTCAACGGTATACTCTGAGGACCATCCTACGATAAAGCAAGCAAGAGGAAGGCTTAGCTACCTCAATGGTAGGCTTTTGGAGCTGGAGGGCAAGATAAACTCGGGCTCACCCACGGCTACTGAGAAAACTTTAGAAGTTTTACCCGAGTATGCCACCCTTCAGGCAAAAGTTCAACAGTTAAAAGCTAAGTACGAGGTTGTAGCTAGGCTTCTTGAACAATCGAAAATGCAAGAAGCAAAGGAAAGCCTTTTTGTAGAAGTTATAGACCCTCCCTCTTACCCAGAGTTTCCATCAAAGCCTAAGAAGAAACTTATAGTAGCCTCCGCTTTTGTTGGAAGTTTTATGCTTGCAATTTTTGTTAGTTTGATAAAGCGTGCGATAAAGTCAAGAAAGGAAAGGGAATCTTTAGCAATTGGTTAATGCCTTGTGTCAAACGCTGGGCTTAATATTTGACTGTTTAATGAGTCTCCCACCTTTGGTTCGTAACGGTTTCATGGTTCTTTATAAAGACAAACTCAAACTCTGAAGTGCATGAATATCAGGTGCCAGAAAGCGTTTCTGAATAGAGCAGGCTATAGAGGTATAATCGCCCGTAAAATGTGAGAATCTCCTTCAATTAGTTGTGTTTTATGATAGTTTAACCTTAGCTTTTAAGAAGTTCAATAGACTCATTAATAGTGTTGAATGTGCCTTCTATGATATCATCCGTTATGCTCTCGCTCGTTTTGTAATCCAAAGACTCATTGTAGGCATATCTATCGTTGTAATCGCAGACTATGAGAACACCCCTCCTTTTTATATCCCTATCAGATAGCCTTATAGTATGGTAGTGAATTTGCGTATCCCAATCCCTAAAATTTCTGTAAGTCAGGTTCTTATAAAACTTACCTTCACAGGTTGTTATCTTAATTTCTATATCGTGAGTGTTTGTGTAATCAATACGCAGAAGTTTCTTACTCAGGATTTCTATTAACTCCCTATCTTCTCCGTTGAAGTAAAGCACAACCGAGGAGAGAATACCTCCGTATAAGCATTCAAGATTAGCTTTTCTGGCTATATTGAAAAGAACGGACATCCTCCGTGCTACGTCCTGTTTAATTTTAGTAAAATCCGCCTGCCTATCCTCTGGATAGTTTACCTGAATGGTTATGTTTATTTGTGAAACAAATACCTGACTGTAGTCCACTGCGGAGTTAAAAACTATTCTGGGTAGGCTTGGGTCAGCTTGGTCTGGTATGGAGAGCACCGCAGAAAGGCTATACGTATTTGGCAGCAACTCATTCAATATATTTTCCACTTCCTTTGACCTGCCCTTTATATCGTCTTGCTTTTCAAAAAACAAACTTAGTGTGTTTGACAGCACATGAGGAGGTTCAAAATAGCCCATAGCCAGAATTATATTACAAAACACCTAGAGAGAAGATGGAAAATTACAAAAGCCCCCGCTGAAAACTTATAGCGACACTACCGTAATTTTCATAAGCCAATATATTACCGCACTTGAGAAGTGCTTCGTCCAGAAGAATACTTTCTGATGCTCCATGCTCAACCACATTTTAGCTTGATTATGCAAGAACTTGGTAAAACTCTTGTGAATCAGAGGCGAGAGATTTATTAAACAATTGGATATTAGACACAGCACTACAAACAAACAAACGGCTTTGTGAGAGCTCTCTTCAGGCTATCAGACTTAAGAACCATCCACTACAAAGAATGTTTGAGAATTATCTGATGGGCATGTGACCATAATTCCATAGCGTATGAGGTAAAACATACAAAAACTCAGCTTCGAAAGCACCGTAAGGTTTAGTAAAATAAGCCTTATGCTACTTCACACTCTCAAACAGCGGTTATGTGGTTTGCTTGGTCTTTTCACTGGTAGTTTTTGACCGTAATACGCTACTAACTTTTTGGTGTGTTTTCTACTCTTTGAAATACCATCCTTTGCAACCTACAAATTATAAATCCTGTCTTTCAAGCTCTGGAGAAATTTAAAACATTCTCTACACTACCGAAACCGCATGGAAAACTCTTACTTTGACGCCTGTCAGAAAGCTTAGCTATCATATATAACTCAACGGGTGTTAAGTTAACGGACGGAGAACTTTAAACAAGCAAAAAGCGTGGTTTATTGGGATGGGTAGTTGGTATGAGGCGTGGAGGTCTTCTGGGAGATACTGGACAGATTATCGGGAACAGAGCTCTCCCTCCACCTTCTGTAAAGGTTATGCTCTATTCTAAGGCTGTCTAACATTTTACCCACTACGAAGTCTACCAATTCTTGCATCGTTGTAGGTCTGTGGTAAAAGCCCGGGCTTGCGGGTAGAACTATCGCACCCGCACGAACCGCTCTGAGCATGTTTTTTATGTGCACTTCTGAATAGGGTGCTTCTCTTACTAAAAGCACCAAGGGGACTCTTTCTTTTAGTGCTACCTCTCCCACTCTATGAATAAGGTTTTGGTTCGTGCAGTTGGCTATGTGGGCAAGGGTGCTCATAGAACACGGGCTAATCAAAACGCCTTTGTATTGTATCAACCTTGAACCACTGGCTATGGGATTTGCTATGTCTCTTTCGGACACCAAGTTTATAGAAGGAAAAGCCTTTATTAAGTTATCCTTAGTAAGGTCTAACTCTTGCTT
>JANWYC010000017.1 GCA_025057245.1 Aquificaceae bacterium
CTTTCTTTTTATCTTCAACAGGCTTGGGCACTTTCACTTGCGTGCCAGCTTCTAACCACTTGTCTTTTAACTCTGGGTTTAACCTTTCCAGCTCTTTCAGGGGTACGCCAGTACTTTTTGCCACATGCTCAAGCTTTCCTCCCCTCTTTACTGTATATATCTCATAACTTTCCTTTTTAGCTCTCCCCTCCTTAGATTTTGGTAGTTTTACCTTAGTGCCCGCTTGTAGGGTTTTGCCCTTAAGTTCTGGGTTGAGTCTTTCCAGCTCTTTTAGTGGCACGCCTGTAGCCTTTGAAACATCCGCAAGACTGCCACCGCGCTTTACAGTGTAAAACTCGTATTCTTGTTCCCGCTCCTCTTTTGCCTTTGATGCTTTCCTTGCGGGTATTTTAAGCTTTTGACCCTCCACGAGTTTATCATCCTTGAGGTCGTTATACTCTTTCAGAGTTTGAACGTCCACGCCGAAGCTATCCGCTATGCTTTTTAGCGTATCCCCCTTTTTCACTTCGTAAATTGCGTGCCTTTCTACGGTTTTTTTCTTAACGGGTATGCAAAGCGTCTGCCCTATCTTTAGTCTTTTTTCGTCTATGCCTTTGTTTGCGGAGAGAAGTTCTTTAAGGTCCACTCCCTGACTTTTAGCTATTTTCTCAGGCGTATCCCCTTCTTTCACTTTGTAGTATTTACACTCCACCGCTAAAGCAAAACTCAGGCTAATACTTAATAGTAAAATCCCTTTCTTCATTTCTTGGCACCTCCTTTATGACTTCCATACTATCAACCCTACCCCCGGGAGGACCGTCCATAAGCTCTTTCAGAAAAGACCAGACCACATCCCTATCTCCCTGAACAAAGAGTTCTACCCTGCCATCTGGAAGGTTTCTAACGTATCCGGACAATCCGTAACTGTTAGCAACCCTTCTACTAAAAGCTCTGTAGCCTACACCTTGCACTATACCAGACACATAAATTCTGAGGGCTATCATTGTATAAATTTTACACTAAAAGGTATGATGTTTGTATTGAAAAAGCCATATTTAAGAAACGCTCAACGGTTTGAGGTTGAACGGTTTAAAACCTCTTGACAGCAAGCTTTGTGATGTTGTATAATCAACACTTCTAAAGTCTGGTAAAAGCGGTAGAGCTCTCCATCCGCCAGACCGAATTTTTATGTTATAATGTTTAGCTTGTATTAGAGGTGAAAGGTCATGATACAGAGGCAAGGTTATGCCAACGTGGCGGACAACTCGGGTGCGAAGAAGGTGCAGATTATAGGTATACCCTACGCGCCTAGGGACTATGCAACGGTGGGTGATGTGGTTACAGTAACTGTAAAGATTGCCACACCCAACGGCGCGGCAAAGAAGGGTAAAGTTTATAGAGCGGTAGTTGTAAGGACAAAGAAGGAAGTAAGGCGTCCTGACGGAAGCTACATAAGGTTTGACGACAACGCGGTGGTGCTACTTAACCAATACGGAGAGCCTCTTGGAACTCGCATACTGGGTCCAATAGCCAGAGAGGTAAGAAACAGAGGCTTTACAAAACTGGCATCCTTGGCACCGGAGGTGGTCTGATGGCTCAGAAGATAAGAAAGGGCGACAAGGTGATGGTTCTTAGAGGTAAGGAGAAGGGTAAGACCGGAGAAGTGCTTGAAGTTCTCAGGGAAAAGGGTAGGGTTCTGATAAAGGATGTGAACATGGTATACAAGCACGTGAAGGAAATACCTAACGTAAGGGAAGGTGGTATATACCAAATAGAAGCACCCATTCATGTTAGCAACGTTATGCTCCTGTGTCCTAAGTGCAACAGGCCTACCAGAGTAGGTATAAGAACGGTGGTGGAAGGCGACACGCTGAGGAAATACAGGTACTGTAAAAAGTGCAACGAAAACATAGACTTGATAAGAGAAAAAGTGAGGGCTAAAAGATGAGTGTAGAGACAACATACGTGCCGAGGCTTTACAAAAAGTATAAGGAAGAGGTAGTTCCACAGCTTCAGAACCGTTTTGGCTACAAAAACCCTATGCAAGTGCCAAGGATAGTAAAAGTGGTAGTCAACATGGGTGTGGGTGAGGCTGTGGGAGACATAAAACATCTGGAGAGAGCCTTAGAAGACCTTAAGGCTATAACCGGTCAACAGCCGGCGGTAAGAAGGGCTAAAAAATCCGAAGCTGGCTTTAAACTCAGGAAGGGTATGCCCGTGGGTCTTAAGGTTACTCTGAGAAAAGAGAGGATGTGGGACTTTCTTGACAAACTCATATCCGTAGCCCTTCCCAGAGTTAAAGACTTTAAGGGCTTAAACCCGCGCTCTTTTGACGGTAGGGGTAACTATGCCTTTGGTATTGCGGAGCAGATAGTCTTTCCCGAGATAGACTACGAGAAGGTAGATGTTATAAGAGGTATGGATGTGGTGATACACACCACCGCAGAGAAGGATGAGGAGGCTTTCTGGCTCCTATCCCTGTTAGGACTTCCCATAAGAAGCGTAGGAGGTTAACATGCCCAGAAAGGCAAAAGTGGCTAAAGATGTGATGCACTTTCCCAAGTATGCGGTCAGGCGGAAGAACCGCTGTCCTGTGTGTGGCAGACCCAGAGGTTTTGTAAGGCGGTTTGGCATGTGTAGGCTTTGTTTTAGAGAGCTCGCTCTCAAAGGTGAGCTCCCCGGAGTGAAAAAGTCCAGTTGGTAAGGAGGTAGAGGATGGACCCTGTAGCAGATATGTTCTCCGCAATAAAGAACGCCATAAAGAGGAAGATGGAATATGTAGACGTGCCCTCTTCCAAGCTAAAAGAAGCCATACTCCAGCTTCTGAAAAAGGAAGGATACATAAAGGACTGGGAAAGGATAGAAGAGAACAAAAAGGGCAGTCAATACACTCTCAGAATACACCTGAAGTATTTAGACCCTAAGAAGGAAAAGAACATCATAAACGAGCTTAAGAAAGTCTCCAAACCCGGCAGGAGGATATACACCCCTAAGCACAGAATACCCTACGTGCAAAGAGGCTTGGGTATAGCCATACTCTCCACCGACACAGGTCTTGTAACAGACCATCAAGCCCGCACGCTGGGCAAAGGTGGAGAAATCATAGCCTATGTGTGGTGAGGTGTTGCCATGTCAAGGATAGGTAAAAAACCCATAAGCATACCGCAAGGTGTAAAGGTAAGCCTTCAAGACGGAGAACTTAAGGTAGAAGGACCAAAGGGAAAGCTTTCTATGAAAGTTCACCCAGACATAAAGGTCTCTGTGGAAGGGAACACGCTTAAGGTAGAAAGACCCACGGATCAGCCCTTTCATAGAGCCATGCACGGCACCACTTCCGCTCTTATAAGAAACATGATAAAGGGTGTTACCGAAGGTTTTACAAAAGTCTTGGAAGTGGTAGGGCTTGGATACAGGGCTGCGGTGAAGGGCAACAGCTTAGAGCTAAGTCTTGGACTCTCTCATCCTGTGGTTTATCCCATACCGTCAGATGTAAAGATAGAGGTAAAGGAGAACAAAATATACGTGAGTGGTATAGACAAGCATAGAGTTGGTCAGGTGTGCGCTCAGATAAGAGCCTTCAGAAAACCTAATGCATACAAAGGCAAAGGAATTCGCTACGAGGGTGAAGTGCTAAGGCTCAAAGCAGGTAAGTCCACTGGTAAAGGTAAGGGTGGTAAGAAGTAAGGAGGTAGGACATGGCAAAGCTTAGCAGGCACGAAAAAAGAGAGAGAAGGCACAAAAGGATAAGGAAAAAACTTCAAGGCACTCAAGAGCGTCCAAGACTTTGCGTATACAGAAGCCTAAAGGCTTTCTACGCACAGATAATAGAAGACAGGGATGGTAATTCCCACACCATAGTCTCCGCATCTTCCATAGACCCTGAGTTTGCTCAGCTTACCGGCAAACGCAGTGGTAAGTCTGTAGAAGATGTGCGGAAGGTGGCGGAGATATTGGTAAAAAAGGCTATGGAAAAAGGCATAAATAAGGTGGTCTTTGACCGGGGTGGTTTTCTCTACCACGGAAAGATAAAGGCATTTGCGGACAAGTGTAGAGAACTTGGGCTTGAGTTTTAAAAGGAGGTTAATATGGGTGGTATATCTATTGAAAGACTGATTGACGAGAAGAGAAGACTTCAGAGAATAGCGGAGGTGGAAGACCAACTACAGATAGAAGAGAGGCTCATATACGCAAAGAGAACCACCAGAGTTACCAAGGGTGGAAAGAGGTTCTCCTTCAGCGCTCTTGTCATAGTGGGTGACAAAAGGGGTTATGTGGGCTTTGGTCTTGGAAAGGCAAGGGAAGTGCCCATAGCCATAGCTAAAGCCATAGAAGACGGCAGAAAGCACATCATCCGCGTGCCCATAGAAAACGGCACGGTGCCACACGACGTTATCGGACACTACGGACCTACCATGATAAAGCTCATTCCCGCAAGGCGTGGAACTGGTATAGTGGCTGGCGGTGCCGCAAAGCCCATATTTGAGTTAGCAGGATACACGGACGTTCTCACCAAACTGCAGGGTAGCACCAATCCTAACAACGTTGTAAGAGCGGTCTTTGACGCACTTCTTAAGCTCAGGTCCCTTGAGGAAGTGGCAAAGGAAAGGGGTATGGAGTTGGAAACCTTCAGGCGTAGGCATAACATCTACGCAAGGGACCTGCGCATACCCTAAGGAGGTAGAAGCATGGCTAAGTTGAAAGTTAAACTAATTAGAGGCTTGGCGGGTAAGCCCGAGGCGCAGGTAAAGGCGGTAAACAGTCTTGGGCTTAAGAAAATAGGTCAGGAAGTGCTTTTAGAGGATAACCCTATGGTAAGGGGTAACATAAGAAAGGCATCCCACCTGCTTCAGGTAGAGGAGGTTCAAGGATGAAATTGCACCAGCTATCACCTAACGAGGGCGCCACAAAGGAAAAAAGGAGAGTGGGTAGAGGTATAGGCTCTGGGCTTGGTAAGACCTGTGGTAAGGGGCATAAGGGTCAGAAGACGCGCTCCGGAGATAGGAGGCTTCCTTCTTGGTTTGAAGGCGGTCAGACACCCTTGCATAAAAGAGTGCCAAAGAGGGGTTTTAGACCTATAAATAGGGTGGAATACAGCGTGGTAAACCTAAAGACGCTGGAAAGATACTTCCAGGGAGGAGAAGAGGTTACTCCAGAAAGGCTTTTGGAAAAGGGTCTTGTTAAGAAAGGTATGCCCGTAAAGGTTCTGGGGGACGGCGAGCTTACAAAGGCTCTCAAGGTAAAAGCCCACGCCTTCTCCGCATCCGCAAAGGAAAAGATAGAAGCTATAGGTGGTTCCTGCGAGGAGCTGAAGTGTTAGAGTACATAAGACAGCTTTTCAACTTAGAAGATTTTAAGAACAGGCTTCTTTATACCCTTTTTATGCTTGCCATATACAGGCTTGGTAGTCATATTCCCTTGCCCGGCATAGACACCACCGCACTGCAGGAGTTTTTCAAGAGTTTTGAGGGCACGCTTTTCTATCTGTATGACGTGTTCTCTGGTGGAAACCTGAGCAGGATGACCCTTTTTGCTCTTGGTGTTATGCCCTACATATCCGCTTCCATAATGATGCAACTTCTGACCGTGGCGGTGCCAGAGCTCCAAAGATTGGCAAAGGAGGAAGGTGATTACGGAAGGTATAAGATAGCCCAGTATACACGGTATCTAACGCTCTTTGTGGCTTTGGTGCAGTCTGTGGGTATTGCGGTGTGGCTTCAGGGTCAGGTATCCCCAAAAGGAACACCCATAGTTCCCGAGGCTGGCATTCTTTTCTCGCTAACTGCAGTTATATCTCTGGTCTCTTCCACCATGTTCCTTATGTGGGTAGGGGACAGGATAACGGAGAAGGGCATAGGCAATGGTATGTCCTTGCTCATATTTGCAGGTATAGTGGCAGGGTTTCCCAGTGCCGGCATAAGGGTCTGGGATATGCTTAAAAACGGAGATATATCACCCTTTGCCTTTGTTGGTGCAATTTTGTTCGTTATAGGGGTGGTGGTAGGTGTAGTGTTTATACAAGAAGCGGAGAGGCGCATACCCATTCAGTATCCCAGAAGACAGATAGGTAGGCAAGAAGTTTTGGGCTCTTCCAGCTATCTACCCATAAAGATAAACCCGGCGGGCGTCATACCCATCATCTTCGCCCAGTCTTTGCTAATAATACCTTCAACCGTCTTAGGCTTTATACAACACCCCGTAGCGAAGGCTATGCACGATGCCTTTAACCCTACCGCCCTACCCTACAACATACTGTACATAGCCTTTATAGTATTTTTCACCTACTTCTACACTGCGGTTCTCATAAACCCAGTGGATGTGGCGGATAACCTAAAAAAGGCGGGTGCCTTCGTGCCGGGCGTGAGACCTGGTCAGGATACTCAGAGGTATTTAGAATACATAGTTAACAGGCTTGCCTTTGCTGGTGCAGTGTTTCTGAGCGTTGTTGCGGTTGTGCCCATATTCGTTAGCCTCTGGCTGAACGTGCCCTTCTACTTTGGCGGAACTACCGCTCTCATAGTGGTAGGCGTGGCGCTTGATACCATAAACAAGCTCGAGGCTCAGCTCCTTCAGCAGAAGTATACAAAGTATAGGAGGAAGGTAAGATGATAGTGGTGTTTTTGGGTCCCCCAGGTTCTGGTAAAGGCACTCAGGCTAAAAAGCTCTCTCAGGAGCTGGGGCTTTTACACATATCCACCGGAGACCTACTCAGGGATGCGGTCAGAAAGGGGACGGAGTTGGGCAAAAGGGCAAAGGAATACATGGAAAAGGGTGAGTTGGTTCCAGACAGCCTTATTATAAACCTTATAGAAGAAGTTATGCCCCAAGATGGCGGGTTTATACTTGACGGATTTCCCAGGACTACCGCCCAAGCTCTAGCCCTTGATGAGATGTTGAGAAAACACGGTAGAGAGCTCCAAAAGGTTGTGCTTTTTAACATCTCTGAGGAAGCGGTGGTGGAAAGGCTCTCGGGAAGACTGTCCTGCTCACAGTGCGGTGCGGTATACCACATAAAGAACCATCCACCTAAGAAAGAAGGCGTTTGCGACCTATGCGGTGGTGAGCTTTTGCAAAGGGAGGACGATAGGGAGGAGGTTATAAGGAAACGCTTTAGGGTGTACGCGGAGCAAACCAGACCATTGGTTGATTTTTATAAAGAGAAGAATAAATTAGTCAGTTTGGACGCAGAGAAGGGCGTGGAAGAGATAAACAAAGAGTTGTTAGAGGTTCTAAAGGATGGCAGTTGAACTCTACTCTTTTAAGGAGATAGAAAAGATAAAAAAGGCCTGCGACGTGGTGGTAGCGGTTTTGCAAAACCTTGCCAAGGCGGTTAGACCGGGTATATCTACATACGAGCTGGACCTTATGGCTAGGGAGGAGGCCAGAAAAAGGGGTGCTAAGCCTGCCTTTCTTAACTACAAACCACCTTTTAGCAACGAAAGGTTTCCAGCCAGCCTGTGTGTGTCTGTAAACGAGGCGGTGGTTCACGGAGTGCCTAAAAAAGAGCAGATAATAAAGGAAGGTGACATAGTTAGTCTGGACTTTGGCGCCTACTTGGAAGGATATGCGGGTGATTCCGCTCTTACGGTAGCGGTGGGTGAGGTAAGCAAGGAGAAAAAACTTCTTATGGAAGCTACGCAAGAAGCCCTTAGAGAAGCGGTAAAGGTTTGCGTGCCGGGCAACTGGGTCTCAGACATAGTGGCAACCATACACGGGGTGGCTAAAAAGTACGGGCTGTATACGCTAAAGAACTTAGGCGGTCACGGTATAGGCAAGAAGGTGCACGAAGAGCCTTTCATACCAAACCATCCAGAAACTCTGGCAAGGGAGAAAAAAGACTACAAACTCAGACAGGGTATGGTGGTTGCCATAGAACCCATGCTCGCCCTTGGCACGGACGAGATAGCCCACGACGGAGACCGATGGACGGTCATAACCGCAGACGGAAGCCCGGCAGCCCACTATGAGTATGTGGTAGCCATAACAAAGCAAGGACCCGTTGTGCTTACGGAGTATAAACATGCCTAAGAAAAGGGAAGAGGAAAAACACAAAGAAAAGGGTATAGTGCTCGAGGGTGAGGTGCTTGAAGCCTTACCCAACGCCATGTTCAGGGTTAAGCTGGAAACCGGTCACGAAGTGCTCGCCCATGTTTCTGGGAAGATGCGTATACACTTTATAAGAATACTCCCCGGGGACAAGGTAAAGGTGGAATTATCACCATACGACCTTACGCGAGGAAGGATTGTCTACCGCGGTTAGATTGTGTTATAATGTTTAGCTTTAGTAGGAGGTAAGGATGAAAGTTAAACCTTCCGTAAAGCCTATATGTGCCAAGTGCAAGGTTATAAGGAGAAAGGGAAGAGTCATGGTTATATGTGAAAACCCAAAACACAAACAGAGACAGGGTAGCTAAGGAGGTAAGATATGGCAAGGATAGCCGGTGTAGACCTGCCCGACGGTAAGAAGTTGGAAGTGGCACTAACTTACCTTTATGGCATAGGCTGGTCAAGAGCCAAAGACATATGCGAGAAAACGGGCATACCCAGCACCAAAAGGCTAGGCGAGCTGACCCCAGAGGAGCTTAACACCATAAGGAAGTTTATAGAGCAGAACTATACTGTGGAAGGCGACCTTAGAAGGGAAGTGCAGATGAACATTAAAAAGCTGATAGACATGGGCTGTTACAGGGGTATGAGGCACGTGAAAGGACTACCAGTAAGAGGTCAGCAAACCAAGACCAACTCAAGAACGAGAAAGGGCAAGAGAAAGACTGTTGGTGGAACTAAGAAGAAGATAGTCAAGTAAGGAGGCGGTTTATGGCAAAGAGAAGGCAACCACAGAAAAAACAGAAAAAAACAGTAACCGAGGGCATAGTTCACATACTTAGCACTTTCAATAACACTGTGATAACAATAACAGACAAGCAAGGCAACACCTTGGTTTGGGAAAGCGGTGGCACGGTAGGGTTTAAAGGCACGAGGAAGAGCACGCCTTACGCAGCACAGCTGGCGGCGCAGAAGGCTACCAGAAGGGCGGTTCAGGAATACGGTCTTCAGGAAGTTGAGGTTAGGATAAAGGGTGCTGGTGCAGGAAGGGAATCCGCCTTGAGAGCGGTTTACGCAGCGGGTGTAAAGATAAAGTCTATAAGGGACATAACCCCCATACCCCACAACGGATGCAGACCACCGGCAAAGAGGAGGGTATAAGGCATGGGTAGATACATAGGTCCACAGGTAAGAGTAGACAGAAAACTGGGCGTGGTGGTCTCTGGAAAAAGGAGCGCCCCTAAAACGCTGTCCAGAAGAAACTTTCCCCCTGGTCAACACGGAAGGATAAAGGGTAGGAGAAAAAAGCCTACTGAATACGGATTAAGGCTTGTGGAAAAGCAGAAGCTCAAGGCACTGTATGGTGGCTTAAGGGAGAAGCAGTTTAGGAAATACTTTGATGAAGCATCCCGTTCAAAGGGGAACACTGGTCAAGTACTTCTCCAGCTTCTTGAGAAAAGGCTTGACAACGTAGTTTACAGGCTTGGGTTTGCAAGCACTAGAAGACAGGCAAGGCAGTGGGTTGCCCACGGACACTTTTTGGTGAACGGTCAAAAGGTGAACGTGCCATCCTACAGAGTAAGCCCGGGAGACATAATTGAGCTAAAACCCACATCCAGAGACATACCTCAACTGCTTCAGAATTTGGAGAACATGGACCCAAGAGCGGTGCCACCATGGCTTGAGCTGGACAAAGAAAACTTCAGGGGCAAGGTAATAGACATTCCCAGAGACATTCAGTTGGAAGTGCCAGTGAACCTGCAGTATATTATTGAGTTCTACTCAAGGGTTTAAGGAGGAAGGTTATGTACAGAGAGTTTCTTTTTCCTACAAAGGTCTATTGGGAAGAGAGAACAAAAACCTACGGTAGGTTTGTTGCGGAGCCTTTGGAGAGGGGTTTTGGTATAACTTTGGGTAACTCTCTCAGGAGAACTTTACTGTCTTCCATAGAAGGCACTGCCATGACCGCCTTGAAAATATACGGTGTCTATCACGAGTTTTCCTCTGTGGAGGGTATTCAGGAGGACACGCTGGAAATCATAGCCAACTTAAAAAAGGTAAGGTTTAAACTAACAGACTCTAACGTGGAGATACTTTACCTCAAGAAGAAGGGAGAGGGTGTGGTTTATGCAAAGGACATAAGCCTTCCCCCCAGCGTTCAAATCGCAAACCCCGAGCAGAAAATACTGACCATAACAGACCCCAACAGAGAGTTGAATATGGAGATAAGGATAGAAAAGGGTTTTGGATACGTGCCTACGGAGGAAATGGATGTGTTAGGCGAGGTGGGTTGGATATTGGTGGATGCGGACTTTTCCCCGGTGCGTCAGGCTACCTTTAAGGTGGAAAAAACAAGGGTAGAGAAGAGAAGCGACTACGACCGGCTTATTATGGAGGTTTACACAGATGGAACCAGGACACCGGAGGAAGTGATAAAGGAGGCGGTTAGGCTATTGGTAAAGAATTTCAACAGCCTTGAAAACATATCCTTCGAAACTCCCATTATAGAAGAGCCTGTGGGCGTGGTGGACGAGCTTGCGGAGAAGCTAAGCCTTCCCATAGAGGAATTGGACATCTCCCAAAGGGCGTTGAACTCCATAAAGAGGATGGGCATAACCACCATAGGCGACTTGGTAAGGCTTACAGAAGATGACCTTAAGGGAACTAAGAACGTGGGAAGAAAGGCAATAAACGAGATAAAAGAAGCGCTGAGACAGTTAGGATTGTATCTGGGTATGGACGTAGAGAGCAGGAGGTAGGCTATGAGACACAGGGTTAAAAAGAAGCACTTTGACAGAACAAAGGAGCAGAGGCTCGCCCTCTACAGGTCTGTTGCCAGATCTCTTATAATGGAGGAGAGAATACAAACTTCACTCCAAAGAGCAAAGGCGGTAAAACCTTTTGTGGAAAGGCTTATAACCTTGGGTAAGAAGGGTGACCTACACTCGCGCAGGCTTGCCCTAAAGCTCCTCCCCGACAGGAAGGCGGTT
This sequence comes from Aquificaceae bacterium, assembly GCA_025057245.1. Taxonomy (GTDB): domain Bacteria; phylum Aquificota; class Aquificia; order Aquificales; family Aquificaceae; genus Pampinifervens. The sequence continues at coordinate 11,013 of JANWYC010000017.1, forward strand.
AAAAAACTCTTTGAGGACATAGCCCCCCGCTTTGAAAACAGACAGGGTGGATACACAAGAATCATAAAACTGCCAGACAGGAGAAAGGGAGACGGCTGTGAGCTTGCCCTTCTGGAGCTGGTAGAATGATAAGGGGTGTTCTTTCTGTTATCATAAACCTTCTTATAATCCTTCTTTTCCTGCATGCGATAGGTTCATGGGTACCTCAAATAAGGGAGAGCAGACCATATCAGCATCTTGACCAGCTCGTCTCACCAATCCTTGAGCCTATCAGAAGGTTAATCCCTCCCACATTAGGTATTGATATATCACCTTTAATACTCGTGCTTATCCTGTATGTTATAAAAAGCCTTCTTC
>JANWYC010000180.1 GCA_025057245.1 Aquificaceae bacterium
GAATAGACATAATATGGAATAGGTCTGGTATTAGAGAAGGCAGAAGAAGAAGACCCAAAATGTAAAACCTTAAGCTTACAATTTTTGGTCCTAAAACTATTAAGGTTATACTGGTAAACAGAAGTAAGAACAGCGTGGTTATCCTTAAAATGGCTACGCTTATACCAAAACTATCTCTGTCAAGGACCAAATAATCTTGAAAGTTATAAGACAGTATAATTATTAGCAAACACAAAGCCAAAAATGCGTAAACCGCAAGGTTTCTCACTGTATTCATTTTACTACTTCATAGTCGTAAGAGCCACTGGGTGGTTTATGGTTTAAGAGCCTATACAAAGCCTCAGCCACCTCTTCTGGAGGTTTTAAGGTGTTTGGGTTTTCTTGAGGGTAGGCTCCTGCGCGCATCTGAGTTCGCGTAGCACCCGGGTTGAAGGCGTATACTCTTATGCCCTTTTGCTTAAGCTCCTCGGATAGCAAAAGACTAAAACCTTCTACACCAAACTTTGACACCGCATACGCACCCCAGTAAGGTGCCGGTCTTTTACCCGCACCCGAGGAGAGGTTTACTACAGTAGCTCCCCTTTTCATGTAGGGTAGGCAGTATTTAGTCACATAAAACACGCCGTTTATGTTTACCCGCAGAACCTCTTCCCACACATCCTCTGGATACTCTTCCACGGAAACCCTGACTCCGAGAATACTTGCGTTGTTTACCAAAAGCTCTATTCCACCCATCCTCTCCACGCAAAACTCCACGAAGCTTTTTGCCTCTTCTCTTCTGCTAACGTCAAAGACCCCTGCGTGCACGTTCCCAAGCTCTTCCAAAAGTTTTTCAATGTTCTCCTGTTTTCTTGAACAGGTGCATACTTCCCAACCTTCCGCTAAGAGCTTCTTAACTACTGCCCTTCCTATACCCCTACTACCACCAGTGACTATAGCCCGATTTCTTTCCATGTCTTATAGTATAGAACACCGCACATGCGTAGAGAGTTTTCAGTTGAACTGACAATAATTCAAGAGATTTACTAAAACCGCTTAGCTTCTTGTCTCTACTTCACATTGGTCAGAGACACCCATCTCATCCCTCTTGCCCATCTCAAGAGGCACCACTTTTCTGAAAAGTTCAGAAATCTCCTCCCAGTTTTTCAAGATGTACTCCGCCTGCTTGCTATGAGTATAACGGTGATGCTTTTCTACGAGAGTTCTCAGCTCCTGTTTTTCCACTTCTCTTAGTTTTCTGGTCATAACGTAGCCAGCGTTTATCTTTCTGTCTATGTCTTGGTCAAGCACGTAGGCATAACCGCCAGTCATTCCCGCTCCAAAGTTTACGCCCACCTTTCCAAGCACTACCACCACACCGCCTGTCATGTATTCACAACAGTGCATACCTGCGCCTTCTATAACCGCCACCGCACCACTGTTCCTGACCGCAAACCTCTCTCCCGCTTTTCCTGACGCAAATAGCTCTCCACCAGTTGCGCCGTAAAGACAGGTGTTGCCCATTATTACCTGTTCTTTAGTGTTTTCAGCCTGTGGCAGTCTTATAACTATCCTACCGCCATACATGCCTTTACCCACGTAGTCGTTGGCATCCCCTATGAGTGTCAAGGACATACCCCGATGGTTAAAAGCCCCAAAGCTCTGACCTGCAGTTCCCCTAAAGGTTAAGTTTATAGTGTCCTCAGGAAGACCTTCATCCCTATATCTTACCGCTATGTGATAGGCAATCCTTGTGGGAATGCTTCTGTCTATGTTTCTTATGGTGTACTCTCGGTAGAACTTTTCGCCCCTTTCTATGTAAGGTAAAACTTGCTCTTCCAAGTCTTTTGCTAACTGACTCCTTCTCGGATTGTCGTTACGCTCCTGCATGCACCTGAGAGGTTTGTCCTTCGGATAGTCTTCTTTTAGAAACTCCTCCAACTTCACTCTCTTTGAGCCTACAAGGTGGTCGTAGGTTTTTATCTGGAGCAGGTCTCTTCTACCTATTATGTCTTCTAAAGACCTAAAGCCCATCTCTGAAAGAATTTCCCTGACCTCCTGAGCTACTGCCATAAAATAGCTCATAACCTTCTCCACTTTACCCTTGAACTTTTCCCTGTATTTGGGGTCTTGAGTTGCCACTCCCGTAGGGCACTGGTTGGTATGGCACACCCTTGCCATTACGCACCCCTCCGCAATCATAGCAGCCGTGCCGAAGCCAAACTCCTCCGCACCAAGAAGGGAGGCTATAATCACGTCCTTGCCAGTCCTCATACCTCCATCCACCCTGAGCCTTACCTTGTCCCTAAGGTTGTTTTCCATCAGAACCCTTTGGGTTTCAGAAAGCCCTATCTCCCAGTAGTTGCCCGCGTTCTTGATAGAAGAGTAAGGGCTTGCACCCGTGCCACCCTCCGCACCGCTAATTTGCACTATGTCCGCGTAAGCCTTTGCCACTCCCGCAGCCACAGTTCCCACTCCAGTCTCCGCTACTAACTTTACGCAAACCTTTGCCTCTGGGTTTGTCTCTTTCAGGTCGTTAATAAGCTGTGCTAAGTCTTCTATGGAGTATATGTCGTGGTGTGGTGGTGGGGATATTAGGGTAATTCCTGGTTGAGCGTATCTTAGCTTG
>JANWYC010000181.1 GCA_025057245.1 Aquificaceae bacterium
GGGGTTGTGGTCATGTAGAGCAGGTTATGGGGGTGGGTGGTGAGTAGGGGATGTGGGGATGTTATTGAGAGTATTGAAACTCTTATTGAGCAAGGCAAATGCCTAACACTTTATATAGCAAGCATAAAATCTGCGAGAGCTTTTACTATAAGCTCCGCAGCTTTTAGCTTATTCTGAGCTTTTATGTCTAAAACTTCTCCGTTTCTAAAAATAATCTTTCCCGTGTATTCTTCAGAGCCCATGGTCTGCAGAGGATTTGCTACTATGACATCCGCATTCTTCGTTGCCAGTTTTCTTTTAGCTTCTTCTATGAGCTTGCTCTCTTCTTCAAGTGCAAAGCCTACCAAAAACTTTTGATTTTTTACCCTTCCCAGCTCTGTAAGTATGTCAGGGTTTCTAACAAGCTCAAGGGTTATGCTATCTTCTTTCTTTAGTTTTCCAGCGTAAGTTTTGGACAGTCTATAGTCCGCCACCGCAGAGTTCATGACAACCACATCCGCCCAGTGTTGCAAAGACATAACCTTATCATACATGTCCATTGCGGAGACTACCCTTATAACTTCCACTTCTGGTGGTTCTTTAGCAGTTGTAAAACTTGCTATAACCTTTACCTGCGCTCCATACCACCTAAAGGTTCTGGCAAGGGAAAAGCCCATAGCACCGCTTGAAAGGTTAGATATAAACCTTACATCGTCTAAAAACTCTCTCGTAGCACCTACGGTAATCAAAACCTTCTTGGAACTCAGAGGTTTAGGTCTGAGAGCGTATTCCACCCAGTCTAAAAGCCTGTCAATGGATGCAAGCCTACCCTGACCCTCCTCTTCACAGAGCAGTTTACCTTCCTCTGGCTCTATGATTAAAACACCACTATGCCTCAGCCTTTTGAGGTTTTCTTGAACCGCTGGGTTTTTAAACATCTCCACATTGCCTGCGGGTGCAAGCATAAGAGTGCCTTTGTGAGACAGAGCGCAAGTGGTGAGCAGGTTATCACCAATGCCTAAGGCAATCTTAGAAAGTGTGTTTACGCTACAAGGAGCTATTAAGAAAAGGTCAGACCATCTTGGAAGGTTTATGTGTAAAAGTGGGTCATCCTCCCAATCCGCATAAGCCTTCTCCCCAGAAAGAGCCTCAAAGGTAAGCCTGCTTATGAACCTTTCAGAAAAAGGAGATAAGACCACCCTTACTCTATGCCCTGCCTTTCTCAGCTCTCTTGTTAACTCACAGGCTTTGTATATGGCTATGCTTGAGCTTACTCCGAGAAGTATGTTAGCCATAGCCTAAAGCCCAGTATAAAACCGCCATTCTGGTATAAAGCCCGTTTTCCACCTGTTTAAGAACAAGGGACTTTTCAGAGTAAATAACCTCTCCGTCTAAATCCACATAAGAGTTTACTGGTCCAGGATGCATAAAGTAGCCTTTGAGCTTTTTATGTTTGTCTCCGGTGAGACCAAAGAGAGAAAAGTAGCTCTCTTTGCTAACTACGTAGTTTTCCCTAAACCTCTCTTCCTGAAGCCTGAGCCAGATGCAAAGGTCTGCCCATTCTAAGGCATCTTCCATGCGGTCAAACACCTGTTCCACTTCAAAGGGAGATAGGTCTGAGGGGATTAAGGGTTTTGGTCCGCACACGCCTAACCTTGCACCAAACAACCTAAACAGATACGCACCAGACCTGAAAACCCTGCTGTGTAGTATATCACCAACATAGAGCACTCTCAAGCCTTCTAAAGAGCGGAAAGTGTCAATGGCAGTGAAAAGGTCTGTAAGACCCTGAGTAGGGTGCTGGTGAGTGCCGTCCCCTGCGTTAATAAGGCTTATGTCCAAACTTTTGTATGCCTCGTAAGGGAAAAGCACAAAAGGCACTCTAAATATGACCGATTCAAAGCCTATAACCCTTAGAGTTCTTATGGTATCGTAAAAACTCTCTCCTTTCTCTATGGAAGTTTCGCCCCTGCCTGCGTAGTAGGTTCTCAGACCTAAGAGCCTGCAGGCTCTTTCAAAGGAAAAACGCGTTCTGGTAGAACTCTCAAGGAAGAGCAAGGCTACATCGCCATCCAAGCTCTCCCTTCTTCCGTTGCGAAATTCTATAAAGAGAGACCATAGTCTGTTTACAGTTTCTCTGTCAAGGTCTCTAACAGAGATGATGTGTCTTTTCATGTTTGGGACTATAATTTTAACATGGATAGAAAAGAGGAAATAATAGAACTTATTACGAAGGGTCTTAGGAACGTAAAGTCCCTTGCTCAGCATTTTGGCGTTTCTTTGATGACCATATACAGGGATGTGAGAGAGTTGGAGAAGGAGGGTAGGATAGTTAGAAAACACGGCGAGCTTTTGCTTAGGGAAGAGGTGGGAGACAATACAGAAGAGGGTATACCAACGTGTGCATACTGCACAAAGCCCGTGGAAAAAAGACTGGAGTTCACCTACAGGCTCAAAAAAGGGCGTTTTGTTAAAGCTTGTTGTGCTCACTGCGGGCTTTTGCTGTATAAGAACTTTCGTGAGGAAGACATAGATGCGTGTATGACATGGGACTTTATAAACGGCAAGCCTATAAGCTGTTTCTCC
>JANWYC010000182.1 GCA_025057245.1 Aquificaceae bacterium
AGTGTTCACGACGTAGTAGTATAGGGGAATGCCCACAGATATGTTAAAAGGAAAGGTTATGGCAAGGGACATGGTTACATACAAGCTGGGGTTCGCCTCTGGCACGGACAACCTCATAGCTGCTGGCACTGCTATGTAAGAAGCACTGGCGCAGAGTATGGAAAACATAAAGGCATCACCTTTTGATAGACCAAACAAGCTGGCAAGGAGTATGGAAATCGTTGCGTTAAATACGGGAAGAAGCACGCTAAAAGCCACAAGAAAGATACCAACCTTTTTTATCTCTCCTATTCTCCTACCGGCTACTATACCCATGTCTAAAAGGAAGAAGGCAAGCATGCCCTTAAAAAGTCCACCAAAAAGAGGGTCCATAGCCTTCCACCCCTTCTCTCCGCTGACAAACCCTATAAGAAGCGTTCCCATGAGTATGTAAACAGAAGGGTTCAGAAAAGCCTCTCTAAGAACTTCTCCCCAGTTTATACCTTCGTTGTTCCTCTTTGCAAAAAGGTTGAGAAGTATAAGTCCTATAATTATGGCAGGAGACTCCATAAGGGTCATGGCTGCCACCATATAACCGCCGTAGCTAATACCTATGCTATTTAGAAAAGAACCTGCGGTTATAAAGGTCACAGCACTTATAGAACCGTAGGTGGCGGATATAGCCACTGCGTTGTAAACATCTAGCTTGAGCCTTAGGATAAAGAAGGCATATATAGGAACAAGAATAGCCATAAGGGCTGCTAAAACAAGCACCTTAAAAACTTCAGAAGTTATACCACTCTTGGACAGTTCGTAACCACCATGAAGACCTATGGCTATAAGAAGGTAAAGAGAGAAGAGCTTAGGGAGTGGTTGTGGTATTTCAAGGTCGGTCTTGAGTAACACAGCCCCCAGCCCTAACAGGAACATAAGCACTGGTGGGTTTAGGATGTTATAGATTAATATGTCCAGCCCCATTCTATCCACACCCTATTAAAATAAGGAAAGAAGGTCCCTGATAATCCGCTACCTCTATAGGCTCCTCTATGCGTCCGAAGACGTAGTTTATCGCCATAGGAAATGGATAGTTTTTAAACCTTACTATGCCCTTTGCCCTTATAACGTCGTTCGGTAAGTTCTTTAACTTTTTTTGAAGCTCGTCGTAATCAACGGGCTCAAGCAGGTTTACTACTCTCTGATAGTGCTTGTGTTCATGAAACGTGCTTATGTTTTTAAGCTCTGGAATGGTGTAAACGCCTCTGAAGACCTCCTCTGGCACTCTTCCGTAGCTGGTTTTGTATACCCTTGCTCGCTCGTAATACGGTTCACCAGTGAGAGAATTTACAGGTCTGTATAAGTTCCATATGTCCAGCACCTCTTTTTCAATTTCACTGACCCTATCCTCATCAACCAAGTCTGTTTTGTTAAGGATTATTACATTAGACCCACCTATCTGGTATTTGGCGGTGCTGTCGTTTTTGTATCTGTCAAAGTTGCTACAATCCACCACGCAGATAATACCTTCCACGATACACTCAAGAGCCTGAAGGCTAAGAAGAAGAGGGAAGGGCACCGCACTTCCTGAGGTCTCTACCATAAGCACTTGAGGGTTATACTTTCTCCTTATCTCTTCTATACCCTTTTCAAACTCCGCATGCAAAGAACAGCATATACAACCCTCTGGCAGTTCAAGAACTTCAGAGTATGCGTTCTTAAGCACCTTCCCATCCACGCCCACCTCTCCCAGCTCGTTAACTACGACCGCCACTCTCTTTCCAGAAAGGTGTTCCCTTGCGGAGTTTAAAAGAAGCGTAGTCTTACCACTGCCAAGAAACCCAGTAATCACAAAGGAAGGGAGCATATCACTCTCCACCGTATTCTACCGAGTCTATCCCCTCCATAAACTGTTGTATTTGAAAGGTAACAAATCCAGAGAGTTCCTTAACATCCTTTTCCCAGTATATAGGGTCTATGTCTATCTCCTTTTCATAAACATCATGACCCTCCACCACATACTTTACTTTTATGTAGGGATAGCCTTTTATCTCACACCCCGCTTCCGCATCCTGCGGAAAACACAGCTCTATGTCCACATCAGGATTGACCATATTTTTTCTTACCTCTTCCGCAAGAAGCTGAAACTTTGCTTCTAAATCCATGTGTTACCTCCGTCTGATTCATTTTAAATCAACATTCAAGACCCTTTATTTACTCCCTAAGCCAGTGAACTAATATAACCCTTCTAAAATAGACTGTCAAGATGGCGAGAGAATGTTTGAGAATTGTTTGGCAGACACACAGTGGTAGTTGAGTAATCTTTGAAAACAGCGTTTGGCGTTAATGGTCTCCAAGGCCTATTTTCTACGCAGACTATAAGCTAAAGCTTATATAATTATAAGCCTGTGTAGTAGAAAGGAGGTGAAATATGACTAAGCGTGTAGTTATTTTAGGTGGCGGTATAGGAGGTATAGCCACGGCTTATAATCTTAAGAAGCTTGGTAAAAGTCTACAGGTTACGCTGATTTCGGGAAGACCATACTTTGGGTTTACGCCTTCATACCCACACCTTGCCCTCGGCT
>JANWYC010000183.1 GCA_025057245.1 Aquificaceae bacterium
AGAAACTCACGAAAAACATCTTGTCATGTTTCTCAAAAAATCGTATAATTATTGATAGACAACGCCCCCAGATATAGGGGATGTTGCAGATTTTTTGAGAAATTACAGTTTTGCTTTGTCCAAAACATTAGGTCTAAAATCGCACCGAGAGATGAGCTCTACGCCGTGCCTATTATCTAACCGTCTAATAAGCCTCCCGCCTTTGACCCCTAAGAGTTCTACACACTACCGTAAGGCTAAACTCAAACTCCAAGATGGCTTAATGCAAGGCATCTGCAGGCATTTATAGATGCTCTTATAACCTCTGAGAATGTTTTAAACTCCTCCTAGGCAGAAAAGAAGGGGTTTATAGCTTGCATGCTGTAAAGGGTGGTGTCTCAAAGAGTAGCAAACATGCCAGAAAGTTAGTAGCATAGTTTCATAGCAAAAAACCACATGCATTGCGGAATTACCATTTTATGCCCGTAAGATAATTCTGAAACATTCTTACTCAAACCCACTCTAATCTTGCTATACTTTAAAATATCTTGCATAAAAAACTTGACAAAAGAACGCTAAAGTTTTATATTAGTTTGCATGAATATTAGTTTGCATGAAGTCTAAGGAGGTTAGAGATGGCTGAGAAGATAATAGGTATAGACTTGGGAACTACGAACTCGGTGGTTGCGGTGATTATAGGTGATGAGCCAGTAGTTATAGCCAATCAGGAGGGCTCAAGGCTAACACCCTCCGTTGTATCTTGGACAAAAGAGAAAGAGGTGCTCGTAGGGGAGCCAGCAAAGAGGCGTGCCATACTTGACCCGGAAAACACGGTTTATGAGTCCAAGAGGTTTATAGGCAGAAGGTATGAAGAGGTGGTGGACGAGTCAAAAAGGGTATCTTACAAAGTTGTTCCAGATGAGAAGGGAGACGCCAGCTTTGACATCGTAAACCTCGGTAGGAAGGTGCGCCCAGAAGAGGTGGGAGCTCAGGTTCTTAAAAAGCTTAAAGAGGCTGCGGAGTCTTATCTTGGTGAAAAAATAACTAAGGCGGTTATAACCGTGCCTGCTTACTTTAACGAAAGACAAAGACAGGCAACCAAGGATGCGGGCAAGTTAGCGGGTCTTGAAGTTCTAAGAATACTTAACGAGCCTACTGCAGCGGCGCTTGCCTACGGTCTTGACAAGAAAAGTGACGTAAAAATACTGGTGTATGACTTTGGAGGTGGTACTTTTGACGTGTCCATATTGGAGGGTGGTGAAGGCGTGATTGAAGTGAAGGCTACCGCAGGCGATACGCACTTGGGTGGTGCAAACATAGACGAAAGGATAATGGAATGGCTCATAGAGGAGTTTAAAAGGGAGACGGGCGTAGACCTTAAGAAGGATAGGACCGCACTGCAAAGGCTAAAGGAAGCCAGCGAGCAGGCAAAGAAAGAGCTTTCCTTCAAGTTAGAGACGGAGATAAACCTTCCCTTTATCACCATAGACCCATCCAGCAACCAGCCCTTGCACCTGCAGAAAAAGCTCACCAGAGCAAGGTTGGAGGAAATGATAAGGGACTTGGTGGACAGAACCATGGACATAGTAAAAAGAGCTCTTGAGGATGCCAAGCTAAGACCGCAGGACATAGACGAAGTGGTGCTGGTGGGCGGTTCTACCAGAATACCCTTGGTTCAGCAGAAGATAAAAGAGTTTTTTGGAAAAGAGCCTCACAAAGGTGTGAACCCAGACGAGGTGGTAGCGGTGGGTGCTGCCATCCAAGCGGGCGTTCTCTCGGGTGAGGTAAAGGAAATACTGCTGGTTGACGTCACTCCTCTCTCCCTTGGCGTGGAGACCCTGGGCGGTGTTATGACGGTGCTTATACCCAGAAACACACCCATACCATACAGGAAGTGTGAAACCTTTACCACCGCCGCAGATTATCAGACGGAGGTTGAAATTCACGTGCTTCAGGGTGAGCGACCTATGGCAAAGGACAACAAATCCTTGGGTAAGTTCTACCTAACGGGCATACCACCAGCGCCCAGAGGCTTGCCAAAAATAGAGGTGTGCTTTGACATAGACGTGGACGGCATACTACACGTAACCGCAAAGGACATGGGAACTGGTAAGGAACAGTCTATAAGAGTTCAAGCTTCTTCTGGTCTTACGCAGGAAGAGATAGAGAGGATGATAAAAGAAGCCCAGCTTCATGAGGAGGAGGACAAGAGAAAGAGAGAGCTAATAGAGGCAAAGAACCAATTAGACCAGCATGTGTATAACTTGGAGAAGGTGCTGAAAGAGAACAGAGAAAAGCTACCATCCGATGTGGTTTCTGATGCGGAGAAGGTAATAGAGGAAGCCAAGAGGGTGTTTGCCAGCTCTCAGGATATACAGGAGGTAAGAAGGACTACGGAGAAGGTTTTGGAGTCAGCTAGTAAGATAGGAAGCCATCTTTACCAACAAGCTCCCAAAGGTGAAGGCGGTGATGTGGTAGAAGGTAAGCCTATGTGATAAAATAAAGACCGCCTATGGCGGTCGCCTTGTTACTTATACTGCTACTTCTAAACCTTAACTCTACGCACGCATTAGAG
>JANWYC010000184.1 GCA_025057245.1 Aquificaceae bacterium
GGACGAGTTTGAGAAGTTTCTGGAAGAGAGCCTTGAAATGAAGGAGATAAAAAAGGGGGGAGTGGTGAAGGGTAGGGTGGTTAAGGTAGACGACCGAAATCTTTATGTGGATATAGGCTACAAGGTGGAGGGCGTGCTACCACGGGAGGAGCTTCCAGAAGCGAACGTTGGCGATGAGATAAAGGCCTTGGTTTTAAGATTAAACAAAGGTGGTTCACCCATACTTTCTTACAGAAGGTATCTAGAAGATAAGCTAACAAGCTTTCTCAGGGCATGTTACGATAAAGGTAAGTTTATAACTGGAACTGTGGTAGAGAAAAGGGAAGACGGATACGTAATAGATGTTAGCGGTTTGAAAACCTTTCTACCAATAAAAGACGCCCTTAAAAATCTAAGAGAAGGCAAGAAAATTGTAGCAAAAATAGTGGAGATGAAAAAAAGTGAGGAGGGTTTAAAGATTATTCTGTCCCAGAAAGAGTACATAAGGGTGCAGGAAGATAAGAAAAAGAAAAGGATACTCTCAAAGCTAAAAGTAGGGGATGTTGTAGAAGGTAGAGTTATAAAGATAGACCCTGATAAAGGTATAACGCTTCTCGTGGGTAACGTGCTTCGTGCCTTCTTACCACTTGATGAGCTCAGCTGGGGAAGAGACAGGAATCCTTACAACTACGCAGAAATAGACGAGAGGTTGAGGGTTAAAGTAAAAAGGATACCTAAGGATGGACAGTTTATTTTCGTAAGCTTGAAAGAGACCAAGGAAAACCCGTGGATAAAGGCGGAGGATATTATAAAGAAAGGTCATGTGGTTAGCTGCAAGGTTGTAGAGGTAAAGGAAAACGGGCTTATTGTTGAGGTCATGGATGGTGTGGAAGGTTATGTGCCAAAGGAGGAAATTTCCTACGATGGAAGTTCTGTAAGGAAAGGAGAAAAGGTCTCCGCACAAGTACTTGAATTTGACCCTAAGAAAAAGAAGTTGGTGCTTAGCATAAAGAGAATCCTTCCAAAGCCTTGGGAAGAGTTTTTAAAGAAACATCCCGTGGGAAGCAGAGTGTCTGGCACTGTGGAGAAGATAGAGGGTGCAAAAGCTTTTGTGGACCTTAAAGAAGGTGTTCGGGGTATAGTGCATAGAAGCGACTTGGCATGGATAAAACCTGGAAGGGTGGAGGATGTGCTTCGCGAGGGTCAGTCATTAGAATTTGCGGTGCTTGGGTTGGATGGCAAGTTTATAAAGCTGGGTCTGAAACAGCTTACAGAAAATCCATGGGATAAGGTTCTACAGAACTACAAAGTGGGTGAAAAAGTTAAACTAACCGTAAAGAGCGTTCATCCTTTTGGTGCTTTTCTTAGCTTTTCTGAAGGCATAGATGGTTTGCTGCCTATATCGGAGATGCCGAGGAACGTAAAAATTCAAGAAGGTCAGGAGGTGGAGGTAAGGATAATAGAGCTATCACAGGATAAGATAACTTTTAGTATGAAAGAGGAAGAGCAGAAGGAAGAGATTATAACCACAGGAGGCTCTGACAAAGGATTCACTCTGGGCGACATATTCAAGAAGAAGATGAAAATATGAAAAAAGAAGAGCTCATTCAAAAGCTCTGCGAGGAATACGAGGGTAAGTATTCAAAAAAAAAGGTTTACCTTATGGTAAACTTGATTTTAAACAGCATTAAACAAGCTATAGCTTCGGGGGAGAACATAAAAATATACGGTTTTGGCAATTTTAGACGCACAGGGAAACGCATTACCTTCAAACCAAGTAAAAGGTTGATACGAAGACTCAAGTCGGGGCATAGAAAGTCTTAAACTGTTATCTTATCCGCTCTAACTTTTCCAAAAATGCTATCTGAATCTTGATGTTCAAGCTTTATTTCATAAATAGTCACGAAGTCCTTGCGAGTCAGAGATGAGAAATTATTAGACAATTAAATGTCAGCACCGCTAAGCTTTACAGGTTTTCCAGAGCCTCCTTAAGACGCTGTATACCATTTTTTATGGTGTCCTCAGACACACAGTAGGATAGTCTTAGGTAGCCACCTGCGCCGAAGGCTGAACCTGGCACGCCTGCTACTTTCCCGTTTTCTATCAGGTAATCTGCCAGCTTTAGGTCAGAACCTAATTTACTGGAATAATAACTCAGATTAGGGAATATGTAAAAAGCACCCTTCGGCTTTACAACGCTAATGTTGGGTATTTCTTTAAGCATTTGGTAGGCTATGTTACGCCTCTTTTCAAAGGTGGTTTTCATGTTTTCCACGAACTCTTTTGACTGTGGGTTTTTAAGGGCTTCCAGCGCGCCGTATTGTGCAAAGGTAGTAGCGTTGGATATACTCTGGCTGTTTAGGTCTGCTATCACTTTTGCATACTTCTCAGGACATGCCACATAACCTACTCTCCAACCTGTCATGGAATACGTTTTTGAAAATGCGTTCACCGTAAAGGTTATTTCTCTTACATCCTTTGAAAAGCTGGCTGGGCTCACAAATGTCTCGTCATCATACAAAAAAGCCTCGTAGCATTCGTCAGATACT
>JANWYC010000185.1 GCA_025057245.1 Aquificaceae bacterium
AGTCCCTCTACCTGCGAGACCCGTTCTCGTAGCTCAGTAAATGACTATGGGAATGGGAACTATGTTCCATAGCTTTAAATTTAGAAACTATGGCAGGCGTTCCTTAGGATAGTTAGACTTAAACATGTGCTGAAGACTACGCTTTTAACCGAGTGCATACCCGCAATTTCACATCCTTGCGCGGACTTGAGTTATAATATAAGACTTTGATAAACTCAGGAGGAAAAAGATGGCTTTACCCAAGGCTACAAAGGAAGAGTTGATAAGAGACTTTAGAAGACACGAAAAGGATACAGGCTCACCAGAGGTGCAGATAGCCATACTGACCGAGCGTATAAACAGGCTTACAGAGCATCTTAAAAAGCACAGAAAAGACCTGCACTCAAGGCGCGGGCTTATTGCTCTCATACACGCAAGGAGGAAACACTTGGAGTATCTCAAAGAAAAGGACTACAAAAGATATTTAGAAGTGGTTGAAAGGCTCGGGTTGAAGGTGAGATGATGGAAAGGCTATGCGCAAAGCTGGAAGAGTCGGAGGTGGTCATAGAAACGGGGCATTACGCTAAGCTTTCAGACGGTGCGGTGGTTGTTCGTCAGGGAGACACCGCTGTTTTGGTAACCGTGGTTATGTCCGAAGAGCCGGTTCAAGGCGTGGATTTTGTGCCTCTTTCTGTGGACTACAGAGAGCAGTCCTCCGCTTGGGGTAAAATACCCGGCGGTTTTGTAAAAAGGGAAGGAAAGCCCACAGACAGGGAGATACTGGTCTCAAGAGTTATAGACAGACCTATAAGACCCATGCTTCCAGAGGGCTTTTTCCACGAAGTGGTGATAACCGCCTTGACCCTTTCTGCGGATGACCGGTACGACCCAGATGTGCTTGCCATAACTGGCGCTTCTGCGGCTCTTCACATCTCAAGAGTGCCCTTTGATGGTCCTATTGCTGGCGTAAGAGTCTGTCGGGTGGACGGAAGGTTCGTGGCTAACCCTACTTACGAGGAAAGACAGAGGGCGGACTTGGAGATTGTAATGGCGGGTAGTAAAGATGCCATAGTAATGGTGGAAGGGGGTGCAAAGGAGGTGGACGAGGATACTCTGGCGGAGGCTCTCTACTACGGTCTTGAGGCTATTCAAGACCTTATAAGGGTTCAGGAAGAGCTCAGAGAAAGGGTATGGGTGCAGAAGGTAAGTTTTGAGACAATGGACTTGCCAGAAGACATAAGCCAGAAGTTGGAAGAGTTCTGCACAGAGAAGATTCTGCATTCTTTTCAGATTGGGGACAAGAGGGAGAGAAAAACTTACCAGTCAAACCTCATAAAGGAGCTTATACAAACCTACCAAATACCCGAAGAGCTCCACTTTAAGCTAAGCTACAACTACAAAAAGCTGATAAGCAAGCTAATGAGAAGAAGGGTTTTGGAAGAGGGCATTCGCATAGATGGTCGCACGCCGAAGGAAATAAGACCTATAACCATAGAACTTCATCCCTTTGATAGACCTCACGGCAGTGCTATCTTTACCAGAGGTCAAACTCAAGCTTTCGCCACCGCAACCTTGGGTTCGCCAGAGGAAGCGCAGCTGGTTGAGAGCATCTACGAAGGTGAGACCTCAAAAAGGTTTATGCTACACTACAACTTTCCTCCCTTTTCCACTGGTGAAGCCAAACCTTGGGGAGCACCAAGGAGAAGAGAGATAGGACACGGAGCTCTAGCAGAGAGGGCTATAGAACCTCTCATACCACCTGAAACCGAGTTTCCTTACATCATAAGGGTGGTCTCTAACATACTGGAGTCTAACGGTTCTACCTCTATGGCTACCGTGTGCGCTGGCTCGCTGGCTCTCTTTGATGCGGGCGTTCCACTAAAGGGGCACGTGGCGGGTATAGCCATGGGTCTTATCATGGAAGGTGAGAGGTATGTGGTGCTTTCTGACATACTGGGTGACGAAGACCAACTGGGCGACATGGACTTTAAGGTGGCTGGCACGGAGCTGGGAATAACCAGTATTCAGATGGACATAAAGGTAAAGGGTCTTAAAAAGGAAATAATGAAGACCGCTCTCTATCAGGCAAGGGAAGGAAGGCTTTACATACTACAGAAGATGAAGGAGGCGATGCCAGAACCCAGAAAAGAAGTATCACCACACGCACCAAAGATAGAAATCATAACCATACCAGAGGACAAGGCTATGACCGTAATAGGACCGGGTGGTAAAAACGTAAGGGAGTTCAGGGAAAAAATGGGCGTGTCCGTCTGGGTTCACGAAGGTGGAAGAGTCTCGCTAACTTCAAACTCAAAGGATGCCATAGAGGAGGTTAAAAGGATAATACAGAGCCTTATAGCGGAGGTGGAGGTAGGCAAGGTTTACAAAGGAAAGATTACCAGAGTTGAGCCTTACGGCGTTTTTGTGGAAATACTGCCTGGCAAGGTGGGTCTTCTGCACGTGAGCAAGATGGAAGGCTACATAAAGGATGTGAGGGCAAAGTTTAGCCTCGGGGATGAGATTTTAGTAAAAG
>JANWYC010000186.1 GCA_025057245.1 Aquificaceae bacterium
ACCTTGAAGCTTTACAGAGTTCTATTCATCTGCGAAATAACTCTAGTCCAAGACCGCTTAGCTATGATATAATTACGCTACGCTTATTAAATCATGACCGCAAAAAGAGAGAGTTTATAGGGAAGCCTTTAAAGTGCTGGAAGAGAAAAAGGATGGAATACACTACTGCAAACTTGTGAAGATTATAAGATTATAAGCGAAAGGCTACCAGACATAAATATAAATACTATTCATGGTGCTCTGCACCATATTAGAAATAAATTCATAAAGAGTGAACACTCAGAAATTCTTAACCCAGATAGAGGTTTCTACATCCTGAAAAAATACCATCAAGCACAAGCTCCAGAAATTGGGCAGGTAAAGAGAGTTGAAGAACGCAGTTTTTACGAACCTTTTGCAAACTATCTGAAAGACGAACTTCAAGAATGCACGAGAACTATAGTGTTAGGTAATAACAAGTTTGGCGACAAGTGGGGAACTCCTGACGTTATTGGCGTATACAAGTTGTCTGCCATAGCCCGCCTACAGCCTCCTCCCGAAATAGTATCTGCGGAGATAAAGGTAGATACATCCCAACTTATAACCGCTTTTGGTCAAGCCTGTGCGTATAAGCTGTTTAGTCATAAAGTTTACTTAGTAGTCCCGAAACAATCAAAAGATGAGGGTAGATTAGAGTCCCTGTGTTACAGATTTGGTATAGGACTTGTTGTGTTCGAGCCTGAAAGCATAATTAACCCAAACTTTACCTTAAAAATGAGAGCTCTCAAAGGAGAGCCAGACTACTTTTATGTAAACGAGTATTTGGAAAAGCTCTCTAAAGAACAGCTCAAGGAATTGTTTGATTAAAAAATCTGCACCAGAAAGGAGATATACTACAAGGTCCTTTTTGTATATTTTGTCTAAAAATACTCTCCTAAACTTAGTATTCTCTCGCTTCAGAGTCTGAGCATTATCCTGTAAGAAGGATTAAAACCCACATTAGTCAAAGGCGAGAGATTTATTAGACATGTAGCTATAGGGTTGAGCAGTTGTTTGGGAATGCAAAGAGGGCTTGGGGTGATAGGGATAATACGAGGCTACATGAGCTTGCGAGTGTATTTGTATTGGCAAGGTTCATTCTCTGGAATCTTATGACACTTCTGAAGCTAAGTTTTTTAATGTTTTTCCACATGCGGTATAGAATTATTGTCATATGCCTATAAGATAATTCTCAAACACTCTCTCTAAACCACTTGCATTTTTCAGGTTTAGGTTTATATTAATAGCGAGGGAGTTTGAAAAATGAAAGTATCGAAAGTAGAGAGGATAGCTGTAACGCCCAAGATGGTGGCAAGTCAGCCAGCGGGTGAGGACTTTGTAGCCACCCTTCTTGAGGCTATGGAAGGTGAAAAGAGGGAGGTTATAGCTCAGGGGGGCATGGAACTTTCTCAACTCCTGTTGGTTTTACCCCTTAGCGTTTCTCCTGACATGAGTTTTACAGAAGCGAACTTGCGGAGCTTCTCGGAGAAAGGGTTTACGGTAGGGGGTGATTATCTTAGCACCTTCCATAAGATGCAAGAGGATATCCCCTCTCAGCTTAACCAGCTGAAGGCTGAAGGGAATGAGTTATTAGACCTTCAAGAGGAAGGAGACCCCACTGGTTTAACAGAGCTTTTTGAGGGCAACAACCAAAAGCCCCCAGAGGCGTTTCAGGCGGAGTCAGCGCGTAAAAGCCAGAGATTGCTGAAAGACGCAGAACTGCTTCAGAAAGAGTTTGAGAGCCTTCAGAAGGATGCGGAGCCTAAAAGAGAAGGAGGTTTAAGAAAGCCTGAAGGTCAGGAAGGAGACAAAGAGGGATATGCCTTCTATCAACAGACGCCGGAGAAGGCAAGCGCAGTAGAAGAGAAACAAGAGGTTAGAACTGAGGTAGTAAGAAGACAACCCATTGTGAACCAAGAGCATAGACACTTGAGCATGCGCCTTGAGGAAGCTAACATTAGAATGAACCTTTTAGGAGACAGGCTGAGGTTATACATAAACATGGCGGAGGAAGCCTACAGACAGCCTACCGCACTGGAAGTGCAAAGACTAGTTCAATCTTTACAAAACTTAGGATACAACCTTGAGGTGCTAAAGCTCAACGGAAACAGCCTGTATAACTCTGACCACAGACAAGGTGGAAGGAGGGACGAAAGAGAAAAGGAGGCTGTCAGCTTTAGCAAGAGCGTATCTAACGACTTTGAAAGCGAGGTAAAGAGTTTTAGTCTTTACATGTAGCAGTTTGGTTTAAAGCGTATTCGTAGGTCTGGCAGAGATTGAATGGTTTTTATTTGTTTTGTCTAAAAAGTGTTCTTTAAAGTCTAACATTCAGGCATTCCAAATTGTGAGTCAAGCTTAAGAAACCTGAAGTTTGCAAAAGAGTAATTTTCGTGAGAGCTAAAGAAGCCCATCTAACAAAAAGACGGAAGCATGTTTAACGTGCCCCGCAGGGCGCGGGGCTTGAGAGAACTTAGAAGCGTGTCTGAAGTG
>JANWYC010000187.1 GCA_025057245.1 Aquificaceae bacterium
CTTGATGGAAAGGAATGGATTAAAAGAACCAAGAGTGTATGGTTTTCCGAAGCGCCTAAAAGAGACCCACTGAAAGTTCAGCACCCAGCTACCTTTTCCGAAAAAGACATAAAGAAGCTTATTGAATTTTTTACTAAGCCGAAAGAAGTGGTGCTTGACCCGTTTCTTGGCTCAGGAACCGTTGCGGTTGTTTGCAGAGACACGGGGAGAAGGTGCATAGGTATTGAGCTATACCAAGAGTGGTTAAATATGGCTAAAGAAAGAGTGGGAATTTTCAATAGTGACATAAGGTTAATCCAGGGTGATGCTATAGAAGAATTGCGTAAGTTAGAGGAAGAATGCGTCGATTACATAATAACGAGTCCTCCCTATTGGGGTATTCTTAAAAAAATAGACCATAAAGCAAAGAGAGAAAGGCTAAGCAAAAATCTTGCGATTAACTACGGACAGCACGAAAAAGACCTTTCTCTTATTGAGAGTTACGACGACTTTCTTAATGCGATTGAAAAACACTTTGCGGAATACTATAGAGTTCTAAAGAGAGGTAGATACGTTAGTATAGTAGTATCTGACTTTAGACATAAAGATAGATATTACATGTTTCATTCTGATGCAGGTAGCAGACTTGAAAGGGTCAGCTTCCTTCTCCAAGGGCTGATAATCTTAGTGCAGGACAATAAGCATTTATATCCATATGGATATCCGACTACGTTCGTTCCTAACATAAATCATCAGTTTATTTTGATAGCCAGAAAACCATGAGCTTTCAGGAGCGTATAAAATTTGACAATCTTTTAAAAGACATTGTGAGTAACTTCTTTGGTAGTTTCTTAAATAACAAAATCTTTGTCAAAAATGTCGGTCAAGAGGAGATTTTTAATGACGTACATCAACACATGAGATACAAAAGAGACAAGACCACAGAGTTTATAAGGTATATGCCAGACCTCTTCATTTTATGGCATAAATCCTTTAGCCATGAAAGTTGGTTAATAGAATTAAAAAGTGCGTTTACTGGTCTGAAAAGTGAAGACTCTTGGATAATTAAAAAGATTAGAGAGAAAAAGTTAGACGTAAAAAAAGAGGAGATTCTAAACATCGAGCTTGGCTCTTGGAATAACTTGGTAAGCCTTTCTAAGATAGGAGTTAAAGTAGCAATATTCGCATTTGTAAATTTTCATCCACAGGAGAAATGGTTGGTTATATTACCTTGTCAGGAATTAAATCTTCTTGAAGTTAGCTCAGGTGAGATGGCTCAAACAAGTGGCTCTGGGACTCCTATTGCTAATATTTTCACAAGAGTTGACAATACAAAGGTAATGCGAGCCCAAGAGTGGCTTTCAAGAGAGTTTGAAGTTAATAAAAATGATGTAGAGGAATTCTTGAAAACCCAAGAAACACATCTGTTGGAAGCATGGAATAGCGCAAAGTCCGATGTATGAATAGCGCTTGAGCTCATTTATCAAAGTTAGATATCATGGCAAAACTTAGAAAGTGCCAAATGTTAAGGTGGAGCTCTAAGGGGTTTGTTGGTAATAATAATAATCCTATGAAAGAGCTTATGGAAACGGACTTAGAAGTTTATGAGGCAATCCTTAGCGAGAGAAAGCGCCAGAGAGAGCATCTTGAGATGATTGCTTCTGAAAATTACGCCTCTGAGGCGGTTATGCAAGCTCAGGGCTCTTTGCTTACAAACAAATACGCCGAAGGGCTTCCATCAAAGAGATACTACGGCGGATGCGAGTTTGTGGATATAGTAGAGACTTTGGCTATAGAGCGGTTAAAGGCTCTCTATAGCGCAGAGCATGCAAATGTCCAGCCGCACTCTGGGGCGCAGGCAAATATGGCGGTGTTTTTGGCTCTTTTAAAGCCCGGGGACGCAATTTTGGGAATGGACCTCTCTCACGGTGGGCACTTAACCCATGGGTCAAAGGTGAATATCTCGGGCAAATACTTTAATGCCTTTTACTATGGGCTAAATAAAGACACAGAGCTCATAGATTACGACCAAGTTGTCTCTTTGGCAAGGCAGGTAAAGCCAAGGCTTATCATTGCAGGGGCTTCTTCCTATCCAAGAGTGATTGAGTGGTGGAAGTTTGCAGAGATTGCAAAAGAAGTTGGCGCAACTTTGATGGTTGACATGGCTCACTACTCAGGACTTATTGCCGGCGGGGTTTATCCAAACCCGGTAGAGTATGCTGAGGTTGTAACATCCACAACGCACAAAACCCTGCGAGGTCCAAGAGGCGGATTTATCCTTTGCAAAAAAGAGCTATCCAAAGAAATAGATAGAGCCGTCTTTCCAGGCACTCAGGGAGGACCGCTGATGCACGTAATTGCGGCAAAGGCGGTTGCTTTTAAAGAAGCCATGAGCGATAGCTTCAAAGCCTACGCAAGGCAAGTAGTAAGCAATGCAAAGGCGCTGGCAGAAGAGCTTATAAGACTTGGGATGAAAGTGGTCACAAACGGCACAGATAGCCACATCGTTTTGCTAGATTTAAG
>JANWYC010000188.1 GCA_025057245.1 Aquificaceae bacterium
CTGGTCTTTTTGGTGGTGGGTTTTGGCTGTAGAACTGCTCAATTAACTTTTTGATGAGTTTTAAGAGGAGCTGTATATGTTCATTGCTGATATACTTCGCCATATTACCTCCTCCTTGAGACATAACTTTTTGCGGTATGTATGTTATAAACCTTGTAGTTCTTACTATGGAAGAATTTAAAACATTCTAACAGCAGACTACAAACTAAATTTTAGACTGTAGTTAGTTTTCACAAGGAAGTTAACACGACAGAACTGAGACTTTTAGGAATCAAAGAGATAGCAAGGCTGTTGGGCAAATCAGAAAAAGCCGTACGTTGGCTCGTGTATCGTGGAACACTGCCTGCGTATAAGTTGGGAGGCAGGCTTTATTTAAGGCAAAACAAATTAGCCCAGCTTTGAAGCCTTCGCTTTGAAAACGCACCCTCATACATTCACAATCATGGAATATGAGGGCGTGCCAGAAAGGAAAACTCGTAGAAGACCGCTAAGTCTTCTGACAGCAAAGGCGGACTTTAAAAAGGCTTTGAGAGAACTCTTAGAGGACGACCAGACCATAGACCTACTGTGTGAGTATGGCAGGCGGTTCAAGGACTATGAAAAACTTATGAGCTTTTTGGTAGGAACTGCTATGGCTATGATACACTACAGCACTGAGAACATCCAAAGGCTTCAGGAAGTAGAACCAAAGAGTGCGGAGCTTACCCTTGAGCTTCAGACCATCATAAACCAGACCATGAGCCAGATAAATTCTCTTATAAGGTCTATGTCCAGTGTCTACAAATAAGACATGTTTATGAGTCTGCTAATCTCAGACTTCCTGAGCAACCAGCTACAGGCAATCTACAAAAGCGGGCTAAGTGAGGAAGCAAAGAAAAACTTAGTCTACGAGCTTATAAGGAATGCAAAAGAGTATAGCCTGCAGGATGCTCAGAAAAGAAGGTCAACCGTTGAAAGCGTTATTCTTGACCTATTTGGAGTGAAGCCAGAGGACTTATTGCTTCAAGCCCAGCCCACCAAAGCCATGACAAAGGATGAAGTGCTAAAGCTCTTAGAGGAAGTCTACGGAGCGTAAGGCTAAGCCTTGTCATTCCTTGCTTTTGCTTATCCCGTTAACTAACCACACGGGCTTTTTAGCATAACGGTTAGTTAACCGCTACCCCACCAAGACCCACAGCAGCTCAGAGAAACCAACTCAAACCTTGAAGGGTCATAGCTTCAAAGTCTGAGAGAATTTTAAGCCAGTTTTTAACCTCTGTAAAGTTAGAAGATGGCAAAACATTGAAAGGCAAGGCTTAAAGCTCTGTCTAGAGGTTAAAAATCCAAAAGGTTAAAAATATGCCCTTTAAACCCTTGTCTCTCAAGAATTTCAGAGGTTAAAAATAGGTTAAAAATTGAACCAAATTTTATGGGTTTTAGTAGGTCATTATGGGTCATTTAGACCGTTGAAGCTCAAGGCTCTGGAAACAATCTTTTTGAAAGGCAGGGCTTCGGAAAGGGGCTATTTTCAAGGCTTTGACTGACAAGGACTTTAAGTTGCGGGGGGAGGATTTGAACCTCCGACCTTCGGGTTATGAGCCCGACGAGCTACCAGGCTGCTCCACCCCGCGTCAGGGCGTATAATTATAAAACTATATTTCTACCAAGTCAAGACTTGCTTGAGAAAGTGGTTCACCTACACCACCTACCACAGCCACCATGTTTTCAAGCCTTACGCCAAATTTACCTTTTAGGTATATGCCCGGTTCTATGGTAAAAACCATGCCTTCCTCTATTAATACATCCTTGTCCTGCCCCTTGTAATAAACTCTCGGATATTCGTGTATCTCAACACCTACACCATGACCAGTAGAATGACTAAAAGCCTTTCCAAAACCTTTCCTTTTTATAAATTCCCTTGCGGTTTTGTCTATCTCCGAAATCTTTCTACCTACTTTTACCTTCTCAAGGGCTAAAAGATGAGCATCTCTGACGATGTTGTATATCCTTTTGAACTCTGAGCTTGCCCTTCCTATGTGTAGCGTGCGAGTAAAGTCAGTGCAATAACCATTCCATACCAAACCCATGTCTATGAGAAGTGTCTCACCCCGTCTTATATTTCTATTAGACGTCTCCCAGTGAGGTATGGCTGAACCTTCTCCGCTGGCTACTATGGTAGGAAAACTCTCACCAGTAGCTCCTTCTTTGAAAAACTCAGAAACTATCATAGACCTTAACTCAAGCTCTGTAAGTCCTTCTCTCAAAAAACCCAAAAGTTTGTAGTATACTCTATCGCTCGCCCTTACGCCTTCCCTTACTGTATCTATCTCCACCTTATCCTTTATAGCCCTAAGTTTTTTAAGAAAGCCGGGAATGCCTATCCAGTGGATACCGCCTTTAAGCTTTTTTCTAAATTCACAGCTTACTCTATCCTCTTCATAACCTACTCTGGAAGCACCTATTTTCCTAATAAGTTTGTAGATTGACTTTATTGGGTCTC
>JANWYC010000189.1 GCA_025057245.1 Aquificaceae bacterium
GTGCTTTTCAACTGCTATGTCTAATATATAATTGCCTAATAAGTCTTTCCTCTCTGGCTCGTAAGGTTTTTAAGAAACTTTATGAAGTCAGACTAAAATTTTGAAGTGGTTGAATATCAAGCGTCAGATGGTGTTTTTGAACACAGTGGCTATAAACAGGAAGTTTAACAGTTTGCTTTAGGAATATGTTTTACTGTGTCTAATATCTAGCTGTCTAATAAATTCCTCGCCTCTGATTCATGAGAGTTTTACGAGTTCTTGCATGGTCAGGCTCAAATTCTGAAGTTGCTGAGTACGGAGCACCGAGAAGCTTTTTAAACAAAGCATTTACGAGTCAGAGACGAAATACTTACTGTTAGATATTAGCTTGTCCAGAGCGTTTTTATACTATAATCTTTTTCAAAACCTAAAAGGAGTGTGTCATGGAAGAACAACTCTACGCAGTTCCTTTTACTTTGGTAGGCTTCTTCTTCACCAACAGGTCGGTGGAGGAGAGCATAAGAGGAGACCTAACCCCCGAGGAGCTGGAAAAACTCCAAGAAATACTGGGTAGGTTTCTCTTTAACGAGGGTATTCAGGTAGCTCTGTATCCCTCCGTCGTGCCTCCTGACCAAGCGGAGGATGCGGTAGAGGAGCTGGAAGAGCTCATATTTGGGCAAGAGGAGGAAGAATGACAAAGGTTGTGGTCTGCGGTGCTCTTGGGAGGATGGGAAAGAGCATACTCAGGCTTTCTCTTGAGTATTCAGACCTTCAGGTGGTTGCTGGTGTGGAACATCCAGACTGCGTAAGGTCTCAAGACCTTGGAATAGCCTCTGGCATAGATGAACTAAAGGGTGTGCCTCTTACCTCAAGGCTTGAAGAGGTTCTGCCCCTGTGTAATGTGGTAGTAGAGTTTTCTGGAAATGTCTCCGCCGCCCTTTCACACGCTAAGCTCTCTGCTCTTGCGGGCAAGGCTGTAGTAATAGGAACTACTGGCTTTAGCCAAAACGATATGGAGGAACTAAAGTCTCTCTCCTCTCATGCGCCTTTACTTTTGTCTCCCAACATGAGCCTTGGCGTAAACCTGCTTTTTAAACTCGTGGAAATAGCCGGTAGGGTGCTAAAGGATAAGGCTTTTGACGTGGAAGTTTTAGAAATTCACCACAGGTTTAAAAAGGATGCTCCCAGTGGAACTGCTATAAGGTTGGAAGAGATACTGAAAGAAACCATGAGTCTTCCTATCAGCGTTCACGGAAGGGATGGCTTGGCAGAGAGGAAAGCTGGAGAGGTTGGCGTCATGGCTCTGAGAGGTGGTGATGTGGTGGGTGAGCATACGGTCTACTTCCTCGGCTTTGGTGAGAGGCTTGAACTTACCCACAGAGCTACATCAAGAGACATATTCGCTAAAGGAGCTTTGGAAGCCTGCAGATGGATAAAAGACAAACAGCCCGGCTGGTATTCCATGTTTGACCTTCTGGGAATATGAGCTTTTACGAGACTATAGACCGTATAACTGCGGATGCGGGCATAAGAGTAAGAGCGAGAAGCCTCTCGGAGTTGTTGTGTAAGGTAATCCTTGCTACTTTCAACGAAATAACACCCATAGAATCTATTAACCCAGAGGAAGAGAGGGTTATAGAAGCTCACTCAGAGCTCCCTTTCCTGCTTGCGGACCTTATAAACCATGCTATATTACTGCACGAAACACAGCTCTTCGTAGCCTGCAAGTGTGAACCAGTGGAAGTAAAAGAAAACTACGCTATGCTAAGGCTCTACGGAGGTAAGTTTGACAGAGAGAAAAACGAGCCAAGACTGGTTATAAAGGCTGCTACCTACCACGACCTGAAGGTAGAAAAAAGAGAAAACTTTTGGTTTGCGGAGATAATCTTTGACATATGAAAAAATACCTCGAGCTAACGCGTTTTGAACATACCATCTTTGCTCTTCCCTTTGCCCTTGCCAGCGTGGTTTTGTTATACAAGAGCCTTCCCCCCCTCTGGAAGCTTTTCTGGGTGCTTGTTGCCTTCGTGAGTGCAAGAACCGCAGGCATGGCACTAAACAGGCTTATAGACCTACCCATAGACAGGCTAAACCCACGCACCAGCAGTTGGGTTCACGCAAAGGGTGAGATTTCTGAAGAGAGTATAAAAAGGCTTATTTCCCTATCTTCTGGAGTTTTTCTACTTTCTTGCCTCTTTATAAACCTTATGGCTTTACTTCTTGCTCCTGTGGTGCTTTTCTTGCTTTGGTTCTATCCTTACGCTAAGCGTATTACCTACTATCCGCACTTAGTTCTGGGTGCGGTTTACTTTCTCATACCCGTGGCTGTGGATGTGTCTTTCAACGAGAGCGTGTCTCCGATAGCGTTAGTTTTAGGCTTGGCTATGGGTTTTTGGGTGTCTGGGTTTGACATTCTCTACTCTCTTCAGGATTACCATTTTGACAAAGAACACAACATTAAGTCCATACCAGTTAAATTTGGTGTAGAGA